>JALAGW010000060.1 GCA_022712235.1 Brevundimonas sp.
CTCCCCCGCCGCCGCCGCCGCCGGCCAAGCCGGCCGCGCGTCAGTTCGTGGTCTACTTCGACTGGGATCGCTCGGACCTGACGGCGGAAGCCCGTTCGGTGGTGACGCAAGCCGCCAACTACGCCAAGTCGGGCGCTCCGACCCGTATCCTGGTCGTCGGCCACGCCGACACCTCGGGTAACGCCGCCTACAACCTCGGCCTGTCGAACCGTCGTTCGCGCACCGTCGCCGACGCCCTGGTCGCCCAAGGCGTCAACGGCGGCGTCATCGCCCTCGACGGCAAGGGTGAAACCGCCCTGGCCATGCCCACCGCCGACGGCGTGCGCGAGCCGCTCAACCGTCGCGCAACCATCGACATCAACTTCTAAGACACAAAGGGGCAGGTTCGCGCCGGCCCCGATGATCTTGAAGGTCGATAAGATCAGGGGCGGTCGATCCATTCGGGTCGGCCGCCCTTTTTCTTTGTCTCCAGTTCGTTAGGTTGACTGGCGAATGTCATGCTTGGGCGCTATCTCGGCCCTGACTGCACCAAGAGGATGAGCGCATGCGCGTCGCAATGATCGGCACCGGCTACGTCGGGCTTGTTTCCGGGGCCTGTTTCGCCGACTTCGGCCACATTGTGACCTGCGTCGACAAGGACGCGAGCAAGATCGATCAGTTGAACGCCGGCCGGATGCCGATCTATGAGCCGGGGCTTGAAGATCTGGTCGCGGCCAATGTTCGCGACGGGCGCCTGTCCTTCGCACTCGACGGCGGCGAAGCGATTCGTGCGGCTGATGCGGTCTTTATCGCCGTTGGGACGCCTTCGCGGCGCGGCGACGGCCATGCCGACCTGTCGTATGTCTATGCGGCCGCTGAAGAGATCGCCGACCTGATTCAGGGCTTCACGGTGATCGTCACAAAGTCAACGGTTCCCGTCGGCACCGGCGACGAGATCGAACGCATCATCCGCGCCCGCCGCCCAGACGCGGATTTCGCCGTCGTCTCCAATCCTGAATTTCTGCGCGAAGGCGCCGCCATCAGCGACTTCAAGCGCCCCGACCGGGTTGTGGTCGGCCTGGAGGACGAGCGCGCCCGCCCGATCATGGCCGAGCTGTATCGCCCTTTGAACCTCAATGAGACGCCGATCCTGTTCACCGGCCGCCGCACCTCGGAACTGACCAAATACGCCGCCAACGCCTTCCTGGCGCTGAAGATCACCTTCATCAATGAGGTCGCGGACCTATGCGAAAACCTCGGCGCCGACGTGCAGCAGGTGGCGCGCGGCATCGGCCTGGACAACCGCATTGGGTCAAAGTTCCTGCATGCGGGGCCGGGCTACGGCGGCTCCTGTTTCCCGAAGGACACCCTGGCCCTGGTGCGCACGGCCACTGACGCCGGGGCGCCGCTGCGTCTGATCGAGACTACGGTCGAGGTCAATGATGCGCGCAAGAAGGCCATGGCCGATCGCGTTGTCGCCGCCCTGGGCGGCACGGACCTGAAGGGTAAGACCGTCGCTCTGCTGGGTCTCACCTTCAAGCCAAACACGGACGACATGCGCGACGCGCCCTCGCTGGATGTCGCTCCGGCCTTGATCGCCAAGGGGGCGACGGTCCAGGCTTTCGATCCCGAAGGCATGCACGAAGCAGCCAAGCTGCTTGACGGCGTGGTCTTCCGTGACGGGCCCTATGACGCGGTCGAGGGCGCCGACGTCGTGGTCATCCTGACGGAATGGGATCAGTTCCGCGCCCTGGACCTGGACAGGGTCAAGTTGCTGTTGAAGCAGCCGGTCATGGTCGATCTGCGCAACGTCTATCGTCCAGAGGACATGAAAGCGCGCGGCTTCCATTACAGCTCGATCGGGCGGCCCGAAGGCGTTCGCCAGGGCTGAGGCAACAAAAAAGGGCGGCGCGAAAGCGCCGCCCTTTGTCGTTCGGGGGAGAGCCGGATCAGCCCGTGAAGGGACGGATCAGAATCTCGACGCGGCGGTTCTTGGCCTTGCCGTCGACCGTGGTGTTGTCGGCGATCGGATTGCGCGCGCTGTTACCGGCGACATAGAGGCGCTCGCGGATCACGCCGCGGTCGATCAGGTAGGAGGCGACCGACGAGGCGCGACGTTCTGACAGGGGCTGGTTGATCGCATCGCCGCCCGAGGAGTCCGTGTGACCGATGACGTCGACCAACGAGCGATCATAATCCTGAAGCACGCGCGCCACGTCGTCGAGGACGGGCAGGAAGCGGCTGTCGAGGCTGGACTGATTGGTGGCGAAGGTCACGTCCGACGGCATGCGCAGCACCAGGGTGTCGCCCTGACGGGCGACGCCGACGCCGGTGCCGGAAAGCTCGGCTTCGAGGGCGCGTTGCTGGCGGTCCATGTACTGGCCCACGCCCGCCCCGGCCAGCGCGCCGATGCCGGCGCCGATCAGGGCGTTCTTGCGGCCCTGTTCGCCATTCGAAGTGTTGGTCAGATAGCCCAGCAGGGCACCGCCCAGGGCGCCGGCGATGGCGCCCGTGCCGGTGTTGTTGCGGTTCGGCGTCGAGCTGTAGGGATCGGTCGTGGTGCAGGCCGCAGCGCCGAGCATGGCGGCGATGCTGACGCTGGCGACGATAAGCTTGGCGCGCATGGGGTGTCCTTTCGAAATAGCTGTCAGGCCGCAAAACGTAGCCCTACAGTGAAGGTTCCAACCTGTATGTCACGTGAACGGCGGCGAGGCCTAGCCACACGGTTGACCGCGCCGCCGCCCATAACCATTTGTTGCAAACGGTCGCGCGCCCTTGCCGCTCTCTGGGAGGATGCGGACGACCGGGTCGCTTGTTTGCGAGGACCGATGACGACACGCACCATCCTGTTCGACAGTCCCTTCCTGCTGGGCTTCGATCATACCCGCGCCCTGATCGACCGTGCGGCCAAGGCGGCGGCCGAGAGCTACCCGCCCTATAACGTCGAGCAGCGCGGCGAGGCGGCGGTGCGTATCAGTCTGGCCGTGGCCGGGTTTGCGCCCGAGGAATTGGCGATCACCCTGGAAGGCCGTCAACTGACCATCGCCGGCAAGCGCGACGATGCGGGCAAGGGAGAGCAGGCCTTCCTGCATCGCGGCATAGCGGCGCGCGGCTTCGTCCGCAGCTTCGTCCTGGCGGACGGGCTGGAGGTGGCCGAGGCCAGGCTGGAGCACGGCCTGCTGCACGTCGATCTGATCCGGCCCGCGCAGGAGCGCCAGATTCGGCGCATTCCCATCACGACGGGCTGAAATCAGCCGTCGAACCGCCCGGCTGGCCGGGCGTTCAGTCAAGCGTAAGGAGGCGGTCTTATGACGCCGATGATGAACAAGACAGAATTCGCGGGCCTGGGCGCGCCTGACCTGGTTTACGTGCGCGCCATTCGGGCTTCGGACCTGATGGAAGACGCCCATGTCGAGGTAGGCCCCGGCGTCGATCTTGATCCCGATCAGGTTCTTTACGCCGTCCACGGCGCTGACGGCGAGCGCCTGGCGGTCATGCTGGACCGCGAGACAGCCTTCGCCGCCGCGGCCGCACACGAGCTGGAGCCTGTCTCAGTTCACTAATTTGGGCGCTGCCGGCTTTGGCCGCTGCCGGCTCGCCGTCAGGCGCGAGCCGTGAGGCTCAGGCGGCGGCGACCGGCGCGTCCTTGACGAACAGGGCGCGCACGGCGTCGATGGTGCGGGCCTGACGCAAGTGCTCGCGCAACTCCGGCGAACGCATGGCGCGCGAAACCGCCGCCAGGGCCCGCAGGTGCTCGGCGCCGGCGTTCAGCGGCGCGAACAGGGCGAACAGCAGGTCCACGGGCCGGTCGTCTAGCGACTCATAGGCCACCGGCGTCTCCAGCCGCACGAAGACGGCGCAGACGCGATCCAGATCCTTGATGCGCGCGTGGGGCACGGCGACGCCGGAGCCGAGGCCCGTCGAGCCGAGCGCTTCACGCTCCAGCAGGGCTTCCAGCGCCCGATCTTCATCTATGCCCAGGGCCACGGACGCGGCCTCGGCCACGGTGTGCAGCGCCTGACGCTTGGATGACACGCCGCCCCGCAGGACGATCCCGCCCGCCGACAGCAAATCAGCGATGTCCATAATGACCCCGAAAACTCGAACCCGACATTGCGGAAGGGCGAGGCGTCTTTAGCGCCTTCACCCTCCGCGTGGAAGCCTTACGACCCCGCGCCGGTCTTCGCCTTGAGCGTCCGCTCAGGATCGCTCCAGCCGACATTGCCGTCCGGCCGCCGATAAACGACCGACAGGCCGCCGTGCGCCGCGTTGCGGAACATGACGAGCGGATAGCCCGTCATGTCCAGTTCGAGCACGGCGCGGCCGACGGTGATGGTGCGGATTTCCGATTCGGTCTCGGCGATGACCATGCCGACGGGCGGGGGCTCATCGGGGGCTCCGGCGTCGCCGAAGGCCTCGTCCTCGACCGTGTCGGGATTGCGGAAGACGGTCAGGGCTGCGACCTCGCGGGCCGCGTTCTCGGTCTTCTCGGGTGACAGGCCCTTGGGACCGATGTGGTGATCCTTCAGGCGACGCTTGTAGCGGCGCACACGCTTCTCGAGCTTGTCCAGGCTGTCCGAGAAACCGGCATGGGCGTCGCCGCCGAAACCCGTGGTCACCAGGCTCTGGCCCGAGGCCAGGCGAACCCAGCAATCGACGCGGAAGCCGTGGCGGTCCTTGGACACCACGACCTCGGCGTTTTCGCCGCCACGGGCGAAATACTTGCCGACTCCCTCTTCGAGTTCCTGGGAGATGCGCGAGCTTAGCGCTTCGCCGACATCCACTTGCTTGCCGCTGACTTGGATCTGCATGCACATAGAACGCGACGGGTCGCGTTTGGTGTCAACGCCGATCACCGATTTGTGGTGACGCTTCGCCGCAGCGTGATCAGCCGGCCTTCATTAACCGGCGGCGCTGGACAGAGGACGGAATTCTAAGAGCTTCTCGGTATTTCGCCACGGTGCGCCGGGCGATGTCGATGCCGGTTTCATTGAGGATTTCGACGATCCGGTCATCGCTCAGGACGTCGCCGTCGGCGGCTTCCCCGTCGATCATGGTCTTGATCTTGTGACGGACGGCTTCGGCCGAGTGAAGCGCCCCGCCGTCCGACGACTGAATGGCGGCGGTGAAGAAGAATTTCAGTTCGAAAACCCCGCGCGGCGTGGCGACATACTTGTTCGAGGTGACGCGACTGACCGTCGATTCGTGCATCTCGATGGCGTCGGCCACGGTCTTCAGCGTCAGGGGGCGCAGGAACTCGACCCCGAAGGCGAGGAAGGCGTCCTGCTGACGCACGATTTCCGAGGCGACCTTGAGAATGGTCCTGGCGCGCTGATCCAGCGACTTGACCAGCCAGCTGGCCTGGGCGGCGCATTCCGCCACGAAGGCCTTTTCGGTCTCGGAGCGGGCCCCGGCGGCCACGACGCCGTGGTAGCGCTTGTCCATCAGCAAACGGGGCAGGGTGTCGCTGTTCAGCTCGACGCGCCAGCCGCCGGCCGGATCGGGACGGACATGGACGTCGGGCACGACCGTCTGGGCGGGCTCGCCGCCGAAGCCGGCGCCGGGGCGCGGCGTCAGGCCCTTCAGCTCGGCGATCATCTCGGCCAGGTCCTCGGCGTCGACGCCGCAGACCTTGCGTAGGGCGGCCAGGTCGCGTCGCGCCAGCAGCTCCAGATTGTCCAGCAGGGCCGCCATGGCCGGGTCGAAACGATTGCGCTCGATCAGTTGCAGTTTCAGGCACTCGGGCGCCGAGCGGGCCATGACGCCGGTCGGCTCGAACCCGTGGCAGACGGTCAGCACCGCCTCGATCCGTTCCAGATCCACGCCCAGGCGATCAGCGATCTCTTGCAATTCGCCGCGCAGATAACCGCCTTCGTCGGTGGCGTCGATCAGGGTCAGGGCGATGGCGTGGTCGGCGGGGCTGAACCCGGCGGAGGAGGCCTGGGCCTGAAGATGCTCCCACAGGGTCAGGTCGCGCGTGTCGGGCCGCTCCAGGCTCTCGCCGTCCAGACCGCCGCCTCCGCCCGTGCGGGACCAGTCGGACAGGCCGGGCTGTTCGCCGACCTCGCCCGCATCGCGCTTGCGGTCGACGTCGCGTTCGCCGGGGGCGTCGTCGTAGAGGTCGTCGGTGCGGGCGTCCAGGGCGCTTTCGGCCTCGCCCGAGGGTTCGGTGAACTGCAGTTCAGCGCTGTCGCCGGAGGCCGTCGTCTCGATGGGAGCGGCCTCGATCTCGGCGCCGGCCTCGCCCTCGTCGCGTTGCAGCAGGGGATTCCGTTCCAGTTCGCCCTCGATGAAGGCTTCCAGCTCGAGATTCGACAGCTGCAGCAGCTTGATCGCCTGCTGCAGCTGGGGCGTGATGACCAGCCCCTGACCCTGTCTGACCTCCAGCCTCTGACCGATCACGGCGTCTTCAATCCCTCCGGCGGGCGAATGTGGCCCGGTTCTTGCTGGGATCGTGCGGCAGAGACCTTAACGTCTGGCGAACGGCTCGTTCGGCAAGCGTCGGTTCGCGCCTCAGGCGTACATTTCGCCGAGATAGACGCGGCGCACCTCGGCGTCGTGAACCGCCTCGTCGGCGGTGCCTTCGAACAGGACCGAACCGGCCGAGATGATCGAGACGCGGTCGATGATGTCCAGGGTCTCGCGCACGTTGTGGTCGGTGATCAGCACGCCGATGCCCTGACTGGACAGGTAGCGGATCACGTGACGGATGTCGGCGATGGCCAGGGGATCGATGCCGGCGAAGGGTTCGTCCAGCAGCATGAAGCTGGGGCGAGCGGCCAGGGCGCGGGCGATCTCGACGCGGCGACGCTCGCCGCCCGACAGGCCGGTGGCCGGGGCGTGACGCAGATGGTCGATGCGCAGCTCTTCCAGCAGGCGGCTGGTTTCCTCGCGTATGCCGGCGGCGGTCTTCTCGCGCAGTTCCACCACGGCCTTGATGTTCTGCTCGACCGTCATGCCGCGGAAGATGGAGGCTTCCTGCGCCAGATAGCCGAGGCCCATGCGGGCGCGCTGATACATGGGCTGCTGGGTGATCTCTTCGCCGTCCAGCCAGATGGCGCCGCTGTCGGCCGGGATAAGGCCGGTGATCATGTAGAAGCAGGTGGTCTTGCCCGCCCCGTTGGGGCCCAGAAGACCGCAGACCTCGCCACGCTGCACGGTCAGGGAAACGTCCCTGACCACCTGACGCTGTCCGAAGCTACGGGCGATGTGCTCGACGCGCAGGCCGGTCTGGCGCGCTTCCTCGATCGCGGGCGTGTCGTCCGCGGCCGCCTGGTCGAGGTTGAGGGCTGAGAGTTCCTTGCGCGCCAAGCGGGGTCAGTTCCCTTGCGGATAGAAGACGCCCTGGACGCGGCCATTGCCGCCTTCCATGCGGGCGCTCTCGGTGCGGACGTTATAGACGAGGCGATTGCCGGTCAGGACGTTCTTGCCCTGGGTCAGGATGACGTCGCCGGTCACCACCACCTCGGCGTTGTTCAGGGTGTAGACGGCGCGGTCGCCGCGCATGCTCTGGTCCGGGGTGACGAAATAGACATTGCCCGTCGCCTCGACCCGGCTCAGGTCGCCATTGTCCGTGACCCCGGTGATGGCGTCGGCGCGCAGGCGGTTGCCGCCCTGGGTCAGCTCGGCCCGGCCGCGCAGGGCAAAGCCGTTGGGCGTGTACTCGCCGCCGTCGGCCCCATACTGGACCGGCTGCTTGGAGGCGTCGGCGCGCGCGCTCTGGGCGCCGGAGGTCGCGGGGACCGTCAGGGCCAGCAGCAGGGCGGCGCCTGCGATCATGGTGTTCGACTTGGACATGGTCACCTGCCGGATCCCGCGGGGTTTATGGTCCCGCTTATCTTGTTTTCGCCCTGGCCGCTGAAGACGACCCGTTGGCCCTGATCATAGATGGCATAGGACGAAGCGTTTATGGTTCCAAGAGGCCCTTGCCCCTGGACGCCCTTGTCGCCCGTCACCACGCCCGTATTGGTGTCGACCACGGCTTCCGGCGTGGTCAGGACGAAGCCGGAGCCGCCGTCCGAAATCTTCACATTGGGACCGGTCACCACCTTGCGGCTGGTCTCGATATAGGTGCCGCCGTCGGCGGTCAGTTCCGTGACCTTGCGACCGCCGAGGTTCAGCTTCAGCAGGGGGCCGACCAGGCGGAAATAGCCGGTGGCCGGATCGCGGATCGCGCCCTTGGCCCCGACGACGAAGGAGCGGCCCTGCGCGTCCTGGCCGTGGAACATGGGGTTGTCGAGGCGGATTTCCCGACTTTCGCTGGCCTTGCGCTCGACGCCCGACATGACGGTGCGGAAGACGGTCCAGGTCAGGGCGCCCCCCGCCAGCATCAGGATGACGATGGGCAGGACGCGGCGGTACAGCCTGACCCGACGCGAGCGCGCGCGCCAGCGCTCGCCCGCCTGGGCGACCCGGGCCTCGTCGGCCCGCTTGCGCGCTTCCTGGGCGTCGCGGTCGCTCATTCGATCCTCAGGCGTGGGCGAAGATGTCGATCTCGTCCCAACCGGCCAGGTCGAGACGTGAACGGGTGGGCAGGAAGTCGAAGCAGGCGCGGGCCAGCTCGGCGCGGCCTTCGCGCTCCAGCATGACGTCCAGCTTCGCCTTGATGGCGTGCAGGTAGAGGACGTCCGAGGCGGCGTAATCCAGCTGGGCCTGCGACAGGACAGGCGAGCCCCAGTCCGAGCTTTGCTGGGCCTTGGACATGTCCACGCCGGCCAGTTCGCGCGCCACGTCCTTCAGGCCGTGACGGTCGGTATAGGTGCGGGCCAGCTTGGAGGCGATCTTGGTGCAATAGACCGGGCGGGTCTCGACGCCGAGGTGCAGATCGAACATGCCGATGTCGAAGCGACCGAAGTGGAAGATCTTCAGCACCTTGGGATCGGCCAGGAGGGCCTTCAGGTTGGGGCAGTCGTAGCCGGGGCGGTTCAGCCGCACGACGTGGGCGTCGCCGTTCCCCGACGACAGCTGCACCACGCACAGGGGATCGCGACGGAAGCGCAGGCCCATGGTCTCGGAATCGATCGCGACCTCGGGACCGAGGTCGAGGCCGTCGGGCAGGTCGCCTTCGTGCAGGTAAACGGTCATGGGCAAAACTCGGGAAGTCGTTCAGGGCGACAACATAGACGAACCGCGCGCTATCGCTAGGACGCAGGGCCAACCTTTGCTTTCGCCGAGAGATAAAGAGGAGGGCTGAAATGACAAACGGCGCCGTATCCGATCGGATACGACGCCGTTTGAGAATGTGGTGCCCAGAAGAGGACTCGAACCTCCACGGCCGTTAAGCCACTGGCACCTGAAGCCAGCGCGTCTACCAATTCCGCCATCTGGGCCCGGTGGGTCGCCCCGCCGAGGCCCGGACTAATAGGGGGGAGCTTTCGGCCGGTCAACAGGCTTTTTTCTGATCTCTGAAAAAACTGCACTGTTGGTCGAAATTCCCGCGAAATCAGCGTTCTATCAGGCCAGCCAGACCATCATCCGGGTGTCGGCGACGGCGCCGCGCGCCTGGCTGAAGGCGGGGCGGGTCTCGCCCGTATAGAGGAAGCCGGCCTTCTCCAGCACGCGGCCCGAGGCGGGGTTGTCGGCGAAGTGGCCGGCGACCAGGGCGCGACGCTTCCACCGCTTCGAGGCCCAGACCAGGGCGCCTTCCAGGGCTTCGGTGGCGAAGCCCCGGCCCCAGAAGTCACGACCGATCCAGTAGCCGGCCTCGGGCACGGCGTCCTCGCCCTCGAACAGGCCGATGACGCCGACCGGCCCCAGGTCTTCGTGCTCGATGACGAAGGTGTTGGCGCGCTTCGGGTCCTGGGCGGCGACGTGCAGGACGAAGTCCTCGGCGTCGGCCACCTGGAAGGGGTGGGGCATGCGCTTGGTCATGCGCGCGATGTCGCGGTCGTTGGCCAGGGCGGCGATGCGGGTCACGTCCTGGGCGCCGGGCGCACGCAGGATGAGGCGCCGGGTTTCGACGACGGGAGAGGTTTCAATCACGCACATGGGTCACGCCCCTTTGGTGCGACCGCCGTCCTTGTTCATCAGGGCTCGGGCGGTCAGCGAGGCGGGGAAACGCAAACGGGGAGCCTGGTGATCCAGACTCCCCGCGGAAAATTTCCCTGGTCCGGATCGCGGCTTCTTGAGCAACGCGATCCCGGATTTTGTCCAGTTCGCGTTACTCGGCGGCCATGGCCTGAGCGTCGTCGTTGGCCGCGAGAATCGACACGTAACAACGGCCGCCACGTTTGGTGGTGAATTTCACAGCGCCGTTCGCGGTGGCGAACAGGGTGTGGTCGCGGCCAAGGCCGACGTTCTCACCGGGGTGGAAGGTGGTGCCGCGCTGACGCACGAGGATGTTGCCGGCCAGAACCATCTCGCCGCCGTACTTCTTCACGCCAAGGCGCTTGGAATGGGAGTCGCGACCGTTACGCGACGAACCGCCGGATTTCTTGTGAGCCATCTTGCTGCTCCTCTTCCTTAGGTGCGCTGCTGGAGCGCGACCTTAACGTCTTGGCAGGCGCCGAACGAGGCGCCGATGAATGTCTTAGGCTTCGGCGCCTTCAGCCTTGGCGGCTTTCTTGGCGGGAGCCTTCTTGGCCTTGGGGGCCTCGGCTTCAACAGCTTCAACGCGCGGGGCGAGGCCACGGGCGCGAGCGTTGATTTCAGCCTTGGTCATCAGATCGACCTTGCCGTCCCACTTGGCCTTCTCGCCGGCGCCTTCGATGCCGGTGATGCGCAGGACCGATTCCATCTGGCGGTGGCCGTTCGTGCGGCGGTAGCCCTGGCGACGGATCTTCTTGAAGATCTTGATCTTCTCGCCCTTGCGGGTCTCGATCAGCGTGGCTGCGACAGCGGCGCCGTCGATCAGCGGAGCGCCGACCGTAACACCCTTGTCGCCGCCCAGCATGAGGACTTCACCGAAATTGACGGCAGCGCCAGCGTCGCCGTCGATCTTCTCGACAACAATCACATCGCCCGGTTGAACCCGGTACTGCTTTCCGCCGGTCTTGATCACCGCGTACATTTGGAAGCCTCAGCGTGAACGCAAAAAAGAATGCGCCCGTCAGGAAACCCTGCGGGCGAAGAGCGGCGACATATACGGAAGGGGGAGGCAGAGTCAACGTGCACGGCGCGAAAAGCCCGCGCGGCGGCTGAAGGGTTCGGACGGGCTGGCCCCGCGCCGTCGCCTGTGTAATTGGCGAACCCTGTTCGGAGGGGCTTGATATGAACCAGACCACAGATCGGCGCGTCGTCGCCGCACGCCGTATTGTCAGCCATATTGCTGAGCACCTCAAGGCCGACCTCTCTCTGCGTCTATGGACCGGAGAGGTCCTGCCGCTGGGGCCGGGGGCTCGGGACGACATCCAGATCGTGGTGGCGCGACCGGGGGCTGTGCGGCGGCTGATTCTCAAGCCCGGCCTGATGACCCTGTTCGAGCTTTTCGCCTCGGGGGACCTGAAGGTCGAGGGCGGCAGCCCGCTGGAGGCGGCCGATCGCTGGGACCACGGACGCGCGGTGCATCTGAAGCGGTCGCTGGACCGCTGGCTGATCGCGCGCGAAGCCATGCCCTTCCTGCTGGGGGGAGGCGAGGGCCAGGGCGACGCCTTGCCGGCCTGGGACGCCACGGGCGACGACGGCGTGGGGCGCGATCGCAGCGGGCGGCGCGACCAGGACTTCATCCAGTTCCACTATGATGTCGGCAATGACTTCTACGGCCTCTTCCTCGACCCGGAGATGGTCTATTCCAGCGCCTACTTCACCGCTCACGACGCGACGCTGGAGGCGGCCCAGCAGGAGAAGCTGGATCGCATCTGCCGCAAGCTGCGGCTGAAGCCGGGTCAGCGGATGCTCGACGTCGGCTGCGGCTGGGGCGGTCTGGCCTGCTGGGCCGCCGGAAACTACGGCGTCCATGTTCATGGCGTCACCCTCAGCCAGGCGCAGCTCGATTTCGCCCGCGCCAAGGTCGAGCGGCTGGGCCTGTCGGACAGGGTGACCCTGGAGTTGAAGGACTATCGCGAGGTGACGGGCGACGCCGCCTATGACGCCATCGCCCAGGTCGAAATGTTCGAACACGCCGGTTTCGCCAACCATGAACGGCACTTCGAACAGATGCGGCGCCTGCTGAAGCCCGGCGGCCTCTATTTCCATCAGGCTTCGGTGCGGCGCGGCGGGAAGGGCGAACTGCGCCCCACGCCTACGACCAAGGTCATCACCCGCTTCATCTTCCCTGGCGGCGAGCTGGACACCATCGGCATGACCGTCACCAACCTGGGGCGGCTGGGCTTCGAGACCCTGGACGTGGAGGATATGCGCGAGCACTTCGAGCTGACGCTGCGCGAATGGACGCGGCGTCTGTATGAGCGCCGCGATGAGGCCTATCGTTTGGCGGGCGAGGCGCGCACACGGCTGTGGCTCATCTATTTCGCCCTGTTCGCCAAGGGATTCGAGCGGGGCGCCGTGCAGGTCTATCAGACCGTGGCCCAGAAACGTCGGGCAGGGCCTTCGGGCCTGCCGCTGGATCGCGCCAGTCTCTATCGTTAGCGAAAAGGGTATCGACCGTTACAAAGTAACAGGATATAGCGGCCGGGATGTCGCCGCCCGATCTGCAGCAGCCCGTTCTGATTTCGCTTCTGGGCGGGGGATTCGTCGCGGCCTTCCTGCATGCGGCCCTGCCGACCCATTGGCTGCCCTTTGTCCTGGTCGGGCGAGCGCAGCGGTGGAGTCTGATGCGGGTTATGACGGTGGCGGTGACGGCCGGCCTGGCCCACATCGCCTCGACGGCCCTGGTCGGGTCGTTGATCGTGGCGGCTGGTCTGGCGCTGAACGCCTGGATCGGCGGCCTGCTGCCGCATCTTTCGGCGGCCCTGCTCTTTATATTCGGCGCCTTCTATCTGGCGCGGGCCTCTCTGCAGAAGCCGATCACGGCGACGGGGCCGGAGGCCGAGACGCCCGAGCCCGCCGTGTCGGACCGAGCCGCCTTCTGGGGTCTGGTGTTGATGATGGCGGTGACGCCGGGCGAGGTCCTGCTGCCCATCTATCTGTCGTCGGCGACAGAGGGCGTCATGGCCTTGGCCTTGCTGACCCTGGCCTTTGCGGCGGGGACGGTGCTGGGCATGACCCTGCTGGCGGCGCTCGCCAGCGCCGGATACTCCATCCTGCGACTGGAGCGCTGGGCGCGCTATGAAGGGGCGATTCTGGGCGTCGCCCTGATCCTGATCGGCTTCCTGGTGATGACCCATCAGCATTGATGTGCTGATAGGTTATATATTTACATTCAATGACTTATGTTCGCTGTCGTTGACGCGGCATGGCGGGCAGGCCTAGAGGGGACGGCATGGCGCACGATCACGCACACGACCATGACGACCATTCGCATGCGGGGCATGATCATTCGCACGGCCACAGCCACGGGCACGGGCATGACCACGGCCATTCGCACGGCATCGGCGGACACCATCATGGACCTGTGGACACCGGCGACTGGCGCTACGCCGTCGGCCTGATCGTCAACCTGGCCTTTGTGGCCTGCGAGTTCGGGGCCGGGATCTGGGCCGATTCCACCGCCCTGATGGCCGATGCGGGCCACAACCTGTCCGATGTTCTGGGTCTGGCCATGGCCGGCGGCGCCGCCTGGCTGGCGCGCCGCGCGGCGGGCGCCAGGCGCACCTACGGCTACGGCAAGGCCACGGTGCTGGCGGCTCTGGGCAATGCGCTTCTGCTGATCTTCGCCTGCGGGGCCATCGCCTTCGAGGCCATTCGGCGTCTGGCCGAGCCGGCGCCGGTGGCGTCCGGCGTCATCATGGCGGTGGCGGGCATCGGCTTCGTCATCAACCTGGGCACGGCCCTGCTGTTCATGAAGGATCAGCATAAGGACCTGAACGTGCGCGGGGCCTATTTGCATATGATGGCCGACGCCGCCGTGTCGCTGGGCGTTGTGGTCGCGGGCGCCGTCATCCTGCTGACCGGCTGGGCCGTGATCGACGCCCTGGTCAGTCTGGGCATCGTGGCCGTCATCATGATCGGCACCTGGGGCCTGCTGAAGGACTCGGTCAATCTGGCGCTCGACGCCGCCCCGAACGGGGTCGAGGTGGATCAGGTCCGCGACGCCTTCCTGGCCCTGCCGGGCGTCAGCGCCGTCCACGACCTGCACGTCTGGGGCCTGTCGACCACGGACACGGCCCTGACGGCGCACCTGGTCCACGACCGACCCGACGCCGACGCCCTGCTGGTCGAGGCGCAGGCCGTGGCCCGCGGCCGTTTTGGCGTCAGTCACACCACCTTCCAGCTGGAAAGCGGCGCCCTGCCGGATTGCCCGAGCTGCTGAGCGGGGCCTTCCATTTTCGGCCCCGACGCTCCATCTAGCCGCCCATGACCCAGAAGACTCCCGTGACCGTCCTCACCGGCTACCTCGGCGCCGGCAAGACCACCCTTTTGAATCGCATCCTCACTGAGGACCACGGCAAGCGTTACGCCGTCATCGTCAATGAGTTCGGCGAGATCGGCATCGACAACGACCTGGTGGTCGGCGCCGACGAGGACGTGTTCGAGATGAACAACGGCTGCGTCTGCTGCACGGTGCGCGGCGACCTGATCCGCGTGGTCAACGGCCTGATGAAGCGCCAGCGCCCCGGCAAGCCCGCCTTCGACGCCATCATCGTCGAGACCACGGGCCTGGCCGACCCCGGTCCGGTGGCCCAGACCTTCTTCGTCGACGACGAGGTCAAGGCCAAGACCCAGCTGGACAGCGTCACCGCCCTGGTCGACGCCAAGCACGTCATGGCGCGTCTGGATGACTCGAAGGAAGCGCGCGAGCAGGTCGCCTTCGCCGACCGCATCATTCTGAACAAGATCGACCTGGTGGACGAGGCCCAACTGGGCGCCGTCGAGGCGCGCCTGCGCGCGCTGAACCCGCTGGCCCCCATCGTCCGTGCCGAGCGCTCGAACGTGCCGCTGGATCAGGTCCTGGGCCTGCACGCCTTCGATCTGGAGCGCATCCTCGAGGTCAAGCCGGACTTCGTGAACCCGCCCCACGGCGCCGAGGGCCATGTCCACGACGAACACTGCGGCCATGATCACGTTCATGACGAGCATTGCGGTCATGACCACGATCACGGCCATGACCATCATGCCCATGGCCCGCGCGGCCATGCCCACAACGACGACATCAAGGGCATCTCCCTGACGCTGGATCGCCCGCTGAACGGGGCGAAGTTCACGGCCTGGCTGGACAAGCTGCTGGGCGAGCAGGGTCAGAACATCTTGCGCGCCAAGGGCATCATCGACGTGGACGGCGAGGACCGCCGCCTGGTTTTCCAGGCCGTGCACATGATTCTGGAAGGCGACCTTCAGCAGCCCTGGGGCGACAAGGAACGCCGCTGGAGCCGCGCCGTCTTCATCGGCCGCGACCTCAACGAGGCCGAACTGAAGGCCGGGTTCGAGGCCTGCGCGGCATGAACCCGCCGCCCAGAGCGAGGGTCGAGGCCAAGGTGATCTACGGCACGCCCGAGTTCGAGATCGTCAAGAGCGGCGACCACGTGCGCTGCGCCGTCTCGGGCGCGGTCATCCCGCTGGACATGCTCAACTACTGGAGCGTGGAACTGCAGGAAGCCTACGCCTCGGGCGCTCTGATGACCCAGCGCTGGGTCGAGACGCATAAATAGAACGCGCACCCTCTCCCGGCGGGAGAGGGCTTGAGGCTCGGAGAGCCGCAGGCGATCCGCAAGCCGAAAGGGTGAGGGGGTTGTCCTTTCAGTCGGCGTAAGCCGTTGCGCGGCGGCCTTTGGCCGACTTCGACCGCCAACCCTCACCCTTTCGCGCAAGGGCGACGGCGTTGCCGCCGCGCGCTCAAGCCCTCTCCTATCGGGAGAGGGTTTTCAGCCAGTCCGTCATCACTTTCGCCAACACTTCCGGCTGCTCCAGCGGGATCATATGGCCGCTGTCGGCGACGTGAACCAGCGTCGAGCCCGCGATCCCGCGATGCAGTTCCTCGGCCTCATCCATTCCGCGTAGCCGGTCGGCGTCCGCCGCCACGATCAGGGTCGGCTGATGAATCTCGCCCAGCCGGTCGAGGTCGCCGGCGCGGGCCATGGCCGACTGGCGATGGAAGACCTCGCCGCCCAGTCGCAGCCCCATGTCGCGCACCCGCGCGATCATCGCTTCGTCCCCGGCCAGATCGGGATGCAAGGACGAGACGATGGCCGGGCGGCTCAGGCCCTTGAAGGCCTTGGGCGCGGCTTTCAGGGCCGAGCGGCGCTGGCGGATCAGCTCCTCGGTGTCGCCACGCGCCGAGGTGGCGATCAGGATCAGGGCCGTCACCCGGTCCGGCGCGATCCGCGCCAGCTCCCGCGCCACATATCCGCCCATGGAAAAGCCCACGGCGACGAAGCGATCGGGCGCGTCGCTGAGGATGGCGGCGGCCATGGTCTCGATGTCCTCGCCCCGGCTCAGGTCGGTCGCGACCAGAGGCCCGAACGGGGCCAGGTCATCGGCCATGGCGTCCCACAGGGCAGCGTCGGCCATGAAGCCGGGAATGAGCAGCAAGGTCATGGATGTCTCTATAGGCCCAAGTCGGCGTGCGGCGCGACAGACGCGACGCAGGAGGCTATGAGGCGCGTCTGACTTTTCCTGCCTTGCGTGAGCCGCCATGCCGACCTTCTCCTTCGACGCCCAAGTCACCGCCGCCCTGTTCGATAAGACGGGCGCCATTTTCGCTCTGGGCGACGGCTCGGTGCGCTTCGAGAACGGCGCCCGCAGCGAGGTCCATGACGGGGCCGTTTTGTGCGCCTGCGTCCACCCCTCGGGCGAGGGGATCGTCACCGGCGGCGATGACGGCAAGGTGGTGTGGAGCCGTGAGGGCGAGAGCGTCGTCCTGGCTACCGCAAAAGGACAATGGATCGACGCCATCGACGCCTCGACCGAGAGCGGCCTGATCGCCTTTTCGGCGGGTCGCACCCTGTCGGTGATCGACAGCAAGGACGTGGCCTTCCGCCGCGACTTCCAGCACGAGCGCACGGTGTCGGGCGTGGCCTTCGATCCCAAGGGGCGCCGTGTCGCGACATCGACCTATGGCGGGGCCTGGCTGTGGTATGCGCGCATCGAGCAGCAGCAGCCGGTCAAGATGACCTGGGCCGGCTCGCACCTGGCGGTCGGTTTCTCGCCGGACGGCGCCTTCGTCGTCACCGCCATGCAGGACAACCAGATGCACGGCTGGCGTCTGAAGGATCAGAAGAACATGCGGATGGGCGGCTATCCGTCCAAGATCAAGAGCTTCGCCTTCCTGGCCAAGGGCCAGCTGCTGGCCACCGCCGGCGCCCAGGGCGTGGTGCTGTGGCCCTTCATCGGCGCCAATGGTCCGATGGGGCGGGAGGCGACCGAGATCGGCTTTGACGAAAGCACCCTGATCGCCCAGGTCGCCGCCGCGCCCGCCCACGGCCGTCTGGCCGCGGGTCTGGAGGACGGCCGTGTCTGGTGGGCCGATCCGGCGGGGCAGGGGCTGGACTTCATCAGGAAGGACAAGGGCGCGCCCATCGTCGCCCTGGCCATGAGTTCGGGCGCGGCCCGCGTCGCCTGGGCCGACGAGGACGGTCAGGCGGGCGTGGTCTCGCTCTGAGATCGCGCTTGCGCTGAAGCTTGAGCCCGGCAGGATGGCGTCATGACCCGTGCGAAGACCCGCAAGCGGCGCCCGCTGCTGACCCTGCTGCTGATCCTGGCCCTGATCCCGATCGGCGGGGTGGTGCTGCACCGCTTCGTGCCGCCGCTGTTCACCATCCTGATGGTCAAGCAGGCGGTCGCCGGTCACGGCATGGACTATCGCTGGCGCTCGCTGGACCACATCTCGCCGCGTCTGGTGGAGGCGGTGATCGCCGCCGAGGACGCCCGCTTCTGTCAGCATCACGGCTTTGACGTCGAGGCCATCCAGAAGGCGCTGGAGGCCAATGAGCGCGCCGAGCAGCGCGGCTCGGGCAAGGTGCGGGGTGGCTCGACCATCAGTCAGCAGACCGCCAAGAACGTCTTCCTCTGGCCCGGCCGCGACTGGGTCCGCAAGGGGCTGGAGACCGGCTATACGGGCCTGATCGAACTGGTCTGGGGCAAGCGCCGGATCATGGAGATGTACCTGAACGTCGCCGAGTGGGCGCCGGGCGTCTATGGCGCCGAGGCCGCGTCGCGGCACTGGTTCCACAAGAGCGCCGAGAACCTGACGGCGCGCGAAGCCGCCCGCCTGGCCGCTATTCTGCCCAGCCCGCGCCGCTACAATGCGGCTTCGCCCGGCCCCTATGTTCGCCGCCGGGCCAGCCGCATCCAGGCCGCCATGGGCACGGTGCGCGAGGCCGGGCTGGACCGCTGCGTCGACCGCTAAGGCGGCGTTAACCGTCAGCATAGAGCCAAGCCTTAACCGAACATCGTCACGATCCGCCGGAATGCGGGCCTGCGCCCGTCGCGGATTTCGGGGTGCGATAGCGGTGACGAACGGGCTGACGAAGGAGATGAACCGGCTGGCGCATGCCGCGCGGCGCTTTGCAGCGCGCTTCGCCAGGGGCGCAGGCGGCAATGTGGCCATGCTGTTCGCCCTGGCCCTGCCGGTGCTGCTCATGGTGTCGTTCGGCGCCATCGACATCCACCAGGCGTCCAAGGTCAAGGCGGATCTGCAGGACGCGCTGGACGCCGCGGCCCTGGCGGCGGCACGCACCAATTTCACGGCGGACGACGACTTGAATCGGGTGGGACTGGCCGCGCTGAAGGCCAATATGCCCGCCTATTTCGAGGCGGATGGGGACGGCAAGCTGATACGCGACGAGGCCAGTTTCAGACTGGTGGAGAACACCGTCGTCGCCGACGCGCGCGTGGACGTGAAGGTCCTGGTCGCGAACATCGTCCTGCCGCCCTACGGCAAGATCCTTGATGACTACCTGCCCGTGGGGAGCCGTTCGGAAGTCCTGCGCGCATCCAGGGACATTGAAGTCGGCCTGGTGCTGGACGTCACGGGGTCGATGCGGGGGACGCGGATCGCGGACCTGAAGGATGCTGCGCGGGAACTGGTCAAGATCGTCGTCCAGGACGAGGACAAGCAGACCCCCTTCTATTCACGCATGGCGATCATTCCCTATTCATCGGGAGTCAATCTTGATGCGACCGCCAACGGCTTTGGCGACTATCGAACCCTGGCGCGCGGCGCGCAGCCAGCATCGCACAGGATTACCGGTGCGGCATGGTCATCGGGGTCGGCTATCTCGATCACCGGGGTGACGCGGGCGTCGCCCGGCGTGGTCACGGCCAGCGGACATGGACTGAAGAACGGCGATTTCGTCTGGATTCGGGACGTATCCGGCATGAAGCAGTTGAATGATCGCGCCTATCGCGTGGCCAACGCCGCCTCCAACACCCTGAGGCTGGAAGCCTTCAATGGCTCGTCGTGGAGCACCGTCAGCACATCAAGCTACAGCAGCTTCAAGTCCGGCAACGGCAAGCTGCAGAAATGCCTGGTGTCCGACTGTTCGGTGGTGGTCACGGCCGCGGGTCATGGGCTCGCCGCGACGGACCCGGACACGGGCGCGCCCGGCACGGTCTATATCCGCAACGTACGCGGCATGACCCAGATCAACGACAGGGGCTTCGAGATCGCCAATGTCACCAGCAACAGCTTCTCGATCGGGGTGAACGGCGCTGACTACGACCCCTACAGTTCGGGCGGCGACGCCTTCTGCGGCGCCGACGGCTGCGCATATCGCGTCTATCGAAACGTCTCTGGCAACGTCCTTTCCTATCCCCTCAGCGATTGCGTGACCGAACGGACAGGCGCCAACTATAATACCGAGGTCAGCGCCTCCTCTTCCCATGTGGGGCGGCTGTATCCGAGCAGCAGCGGCGACAATATGTGCACCAAGTCGCCCATCCTGCCGCTGACGGCGGATCGCGACGCCATGTATGATCTGATCGGGGTGTCCTCGAACGTGAAGTCCGGTCTTCAGGCCGGGGGGTTCACCGCCGGTCAGATCGGCCTGGCCTGGGGCTGGTACGCCGTGTCGCCCGAGTTCGCCTCCTTCTGGCCGACGGCGCCGGCCGAGTATAATCCGCAGCGGACGCTGAAGGCGGTCGTCCTGATGACCGACGGCGAGTTCAACATGAGCCATTGTTCGGGCGTCATGGCCCGCAACTCCGGCGGCGGCGCTGACCGCATCGCCTGCGACGCCGCGCGAGATTCCTACGCCCAGGCCAGGGCCCTGTGCACGGCGATCAAGAACCGCGACATCGTCCTCTACACCGTGGGCTTCCAGGTCTCGGCCACCAGCACGGCGGGGCGCTTCCTGGAAAGCTGCGCCTCGGGCTCGGAGCGTTTCCACATCGCTTCCTCAAGCACGGACCTGACCGAGGCCTTCAAGGCGATTGGCCGGGAC
>JALAGW010000061.1 GCA_022712235.1 Brevundimonas sp.
CAAAGGGAAGAGAGGCCGTCTCAATAGCGGTTTTGGGAGATTCGCTCGACCACCTCGGTCAGCAGGCCGGCGGCGGTGACGGCGACGTCGCCCTTCTTGACCTTGTCCTTGGCCTGGGACGGGGCGAGGGCGCGATCGAAGCCCAGCTTCTTGGCCTCCCGCAACCGGGCCTCGGCGCGATTGACGGCGCGGATTTCGCCCGACAGGCCGATTTCGCCGAAGACGACGCAGCCCTGGGGCAGGGGCTTGTCCAGCGCGGAACTGATCAGGGCGGCGGCGGCGGCCAGGTCGGCGGCGGGCTCGTTGATCCGCAAGCCCCCGGCGATGTTCAGATAGACGTCCTTGTCGCCGAAACCGAGGCCGCAGCGCGCCTCCAGCACGGCCAGCAGCATGGCCAGACGGCCATTGTCCCAACCCACGACCGCCCGTCTTGGTGTGCCGTATGCAGAAGGTGCTACAAGCGCCTGAATCTCAACCAGAACAGGGCGTGACCCTTCGATGCCCGCGAAGACGGCGGCGCCCGGCGCCCGGTCCTTGCCTTCGCCCAGGAAGAGGGCCGACGGGTTGGTGACTTCACGCAATCCCACGTCGCTCATTTCGAACACGCCGATCTCGTCCGTCGCCCCGAAACGGTTCTTGCCCGCGCGCAGGATGCGGAAAGGATAGCCGCGCTCGCCTTCGAAGCTGAGGACGGCGTCGACCATGTGCTCGACCACGCGTGGTCCGGCGATCTGGCCGTCCTTGGTGACGTGGCCGACCAGGACGATGGCCGGGCCGCCGTCCTTGGCCAGCCGTACCAGTTCGGCGGCGCAGGCGCGGACCTGGGTGACGGAGCCGGGGCCGGCCTCGTGGGCGTCGGACCACAGGGTCTGGATGGAGTCGATGATGACGATGTCGAACCTGTCGCGCTTCAGCGTCGTCAGGATTTCGCGCAGGGCCGTGGCGGAGGCCAGGGACACGGCGGCGTCGGCCACCCCCATGCGCTTGGCGCGGGCGCGGATCTGCTCGATGGCCTCTTCGCCGGAAATATAGGCCACGCGGGCGCCGTTGCGGGCGGCCTTGGCCGTGACCTCAAGCAGCAGGGTCGACTTGCCGACGCCGGGGTCGCCGCCCAGCAGGATGGCCGAGCCCGGCACCACGCCGCCGCCGCAGACGCGGTCGAACTCGGTGACGCCGGTGACGATGCGTGGCGGCTCAGGCGTGTCGGATTGCAGGGTCTCGAACTGCAGGCCGCGTCCGCGCGCCGTCGAGGCGGGCTTCATCGCGCCAGGCGGGGCCGACTTGGATTCCTCGGACAGGCAGTTCCATTCGCCGCAGGCCGAGCATTGCCCCGACCATTTGGAATGAACCGCCCCGCAGGACTGACAGACATAGAGAAGGGTGTCGCGCGCCATGCCCCTGAACTAGCAGGAATCGCGGCGCGGGCGAGGGGGCATGCAGCGCCCTGCGTCCGGGTCTGACGCAGGGCGTCGCGGACGGGTTGCATTGAGCCTCATATGCCCGTCATCCTGCCAAGCTATAGCGTCGTTACGACTCAACCCCCGCCGAGGCCTTCATGACCGCTCCGAATCCGCCCGCCATTGATCCGGGCCTCGTCGCCCGCGTGCAGAACATCCTGATGCGGCCCAAGCTGGAATGGCCGGTGATCGAGGCGGAATACGCCACGCCGCGCAGCCTGTTCGCCCGCTACGCCATGATCCTGGCCGCGATCGGCCCGGTCGCCGGCCTGATCGGCGGACAACTGTTCCCGATCCACATCTTCGGTTCGGTGATGCGGACACCCATGATCGGAGGCTTGTTGGGCGCCATCGTCACCTGGGGTCTGTCTCTGGTGTCGGTCTTCGTGCTGGGCCTGATCATCGACGCCCTGGCGCCGACCTTCAACGGGACCAAGGACAAGGTGCAGTCGATGAAGGTGGCCGTTTATTCGATGACGGCGGCCTGGGTCGCATCCATCTTCAACCTGTTCCCGGCCCTGGCCTGGCTGGGCGGCCTGCTGGGCCTCTATGGCTTCTACCTGCTGTATCTGGGCCTGCCGACCGTGATGAAGGCGCCGCAGGACAAGGCCCTGGGCTATACGGCCGTCGTCGTCATCTCGGCCATCGTGCTGTGGATGGTGGTCAGCGCCATCGCCGCCGCCGTGGTCGCCAGCTTCGTGGTGGGCGCGATCGGCATGAGCGCACTGGCTCTGAGCTAACTCAGCCGACGTAGAGGCGCGGGACGCGCGGCGTGATCGAGGTCAGCATTTCGTAGCTGATGGTTCCCGCCGCCGTCGCCGCGTCGTCCACCAGACGGTGGGCGCCGAAGATCTCGACCGTGTCGCCGGCCGCCACGTCCAGGCCGGTGACGTCCACCGCCAGAACGTCCATCGACACCCGGCCGATGATGGGGCGAAGCTCGCCCGCGACCCAGACCTGACCGCGCGGGCTGTTGCTGCGCATGACGCCGTCGGCATAGCCGGTCCCGCAGGTCGCCACCCGGATCGGCGTCTCGGCCCGATAGCCTTGCGAATAGCCGACCGTCTCGCCCGCCGGGACGTCGCGCACCTGCATGATCTGGGCGTTTAGCGTGGCCACCGGGGCGATGTGGCTGTCCGGCTTGCCTTCGGGGCCGCCGCCGTAAAGGCAGATGCCCGGCCGCACCACGTCAAAGGCGAAGTCGGCCCCCAGGAAGCAGCCGCCCGAGTTGGCGAAGGACCGCGTCACGCCGGGATAGCGCGTGACCGCCGCCGCATAGGCGTCGCGCTGGGCCCGGTTCAGCGGGTTAGACGGCTCGTCAGCGCAGGCCAGGTGGGTCATCACCAGCTCCAGCCCCGCAAACGGTTCAGGCGCGTCCTCGACGCGGAAGCCCAGCCGGTTCATGCCGGTGTCCAGTTGCAGGCCGCAGGCGCCGCCGCCCGCCGCCGTCCAGGCCTCGATCTGACCGGGCTGGTTCAGCACGGGGCGCAGGTTGGCCGCCTTGATCATGGCCGCCGATGAGCCGTGGCAGCCGTCCAGCACATAGATGACCGGCTCAGGCCCGATGGCCTCGCGAAGGGCCACGCCTTCGGCCGCCCGCGCCACGAAGAAGGTCCGCGCCCCCTCGGCCATCAGCCGCTTGGCCACGGCGGCGGCGCCCAGGCCGTAACCGTCGGCCTTGACGACCGGATTGACCGGCACGCCGGTCAGGCCCTGCAGGGTGTGGAAATTGCGCGCAAGGGCGCCGAGATCGACGGTGAGGGAGGCGGGGAGGGACATGAAGGCCCTTATGCCGCAAGTTTCGTGCGGCGCCACGACCTTGGGACGAATTACTCGGGAATATCCGCATAGGCGCCGTAGCGGTCGTCGTGGGCCAGGTTGCCGAAGCGGACGGTGTCCGCGTCGAAGGCCAGTTTGACGATGCCGATGGGGCCGTGACGCTGCTTGCCGATGACCACCTCGGCCTGACCCTGCAGGCGGTCCATGTCCTGCTGCCATTGCAGGTGTTCTTCAGTGCCCTCGCGCGGTTCGGCGCGACCCAGGTAGTAGCTTTCGCGATAGACGAACATGACGCAGTCGGCGTCCTGCTCGATCGAGCCGGATTCCCGCAGGTCGGACAGTTGGGGCCGCTTGTCGTCGCGTTGTTCGACCTGACGCGACAGCTGCGACAGGGCGATGATCGGGACGTTCAGTTCCTTGGCCAGGGCCTTCAGACCGCCGGTGATCTCGGACACTTCCTGCACGCGGTTCTTCTGACCGCCGCCTTCGCCCACGGTCACCAGTTGCAGGTAGTCGACGATGATCAGATCGAGGCCGTGCTCCATCCGCTTCAGGCGTCGAGCGCGGGCCGCCAGCTTGGAGATGGAGATGCCGCCGGTGGCGTCGATGTAGAGGGGGCTTTCGCCGATCTCGACCGCCGCGTCGCGCAGCTTGCCGAAGTCGCTGGCGTCGATTTCGCCCTTGCGCAGCTTGTCCGAGGACACGCCCGAGGCGTCGGCCAGAATACGCATGGCCAGCTGCTCGGCGCTCATTTCCAGTGAGTAGAAGGCCACGACGCCGCCGTTGACCGTCTTGCGGCCCTCGGGCGTCGGCTCCCACTGATAGGCGCGGGCCACGTTGAAGGCCATGTTGGTGGCCAGCGCCGTCTTACCCATCGACGGACGGCCGGCGAGGATCAGAAGGTCGGACGGGTGAAGACCGCCCAGCTTGCGATCCAGGTCGATCAGACCGGTGGCCAGACCGGCCAGCTTGCCCTCGCGCTGATAGGCCTCGCCCGCCATTTCGACGGCGCCGGCCAGGGCGTGGGAGAAGCTGACGAAGCCCGACGACGGCTTGCCCGTCTCGGCCAGGGAATAGAGGGTCTGTTCGGCCTGTTCGATCTGCTCGTCGGCGGGCGTGTCCGGATTGGGCGCCTCCTTGATCATCTCGCCGCCGATGCGGATCAGATCGCGGCGCAGGGCCAGGTCATAGATGACGCGGGCGTAGTCGGGCGCATTGGCCGCCGGGGGCGCGCGATCGACCAGATCGGCCAGGTAGCGCAGGCCGCCGAACTCGTGGAAGGCCGGGTCCTGCTTGAAGCGCTCCATCAGGATGGTCGGCTCGGCCAGCAGGCCCTGACGGATGTGGTCCTCGATCGCCTCGAACAGCCGCTGATGGAAGGGTTCGTACATGTGCGTGCCGCGCAGGCGGTCGCTCAGCCGCTCGAACACCGCGTTGTCGAACATCAGCGAGCCCAGCAGCGCCTGCTCCGCCTCCAGGTTGTGGGGCATGGACGAGACGGAGACCTGGTCGGCGTTTCCGTAGGGCATGGGAGCAAAGGCGTTCATTGAAATAGGCATAGACCTAAGCGAGGCCTGCGTCAGACGCGGGCGCCGCCTTGTCCGTGGACCATCGCCCCGCGTCTGTGGACCGTCCGGAAAAGCGCTGCACGATCAGTGGCGGTCGGATCAGCTTCGGCAGGGATAGCGTTCGATCATCCAGTTGCGGACAGCTTGGGTGACGGTCAGGCTCCGCTGCGCCTGGGGCAGGGATTCAAAGCGCACGACCAGGCTTTCCGGCGTGATGCCGGTGCCGGACGGAGGGATGCAGTGGACAGGGCGACGACCCGAGGAAACAGCCTCGGCCTGTTCGGCCTTGACCGTGCTGACGGCGCCGGTGACCTCGCCGATCAGGCGACGCGTTTCGGGGCGCAGCATGGCGGCGACGCGATTGCGCGGCACATTGGCGCCGAGGTTCAGAAACTGCTGCACGGTCATGTCCGCCGCCAGGACCGGATGGGGAACGGCGAACGTCATAGCGACGCCAGCAAGCACAGCGCAGAATGCAGGGGCACGGAACATGGGGGCTAGATGTGCCCCCTCTGGCCGTTACGCAAGGCTGATCGGGGATGGCGCGCTCAAACCGGGCAGGGATGCTCCGCCGCCATCCATTCGCGCACGGCCTGGGTCACGCTGATGTTGCGACGCGCCGCCGGGATGGCGTTGAAGCGGTTCAGGATGGCGTCGGGAGTCAGGCTGATCTTTTCCGGCATGCAGGTGGCCGGGCGGCGGCCCGCCGCCTGAGCCGCCGTCTGATCGCTGCGAACGGTCGAGAAGGCCTGCTTCACCTCGTTCATCAGCCGGCGGGTGTCCGAACGCAGCAGGGCGGTCGGATTGCGCGGGATGCGGTTGGCCGAGGTCAGGAACTCCTGAACCGTCATGGCGCTAGCGCTGCTCGCCCACAGGCTGGCGACGGCGGCGAGGACGAGCGTGGTCTTTCTCATGCGGACCTCTCCGATTGGAACGGCCCAGCTTGCCTCGACGTCTGTGGCGGAACAATGGCTGTCGAACGCGGTCAGGTCTCCAGCGGGACGGTCGGCAGGGTGTTGGGATAGATCCGCTCGATGTCCCCGCCCGCCGCCTTGGCCGATCGCGCCATGCGGAAGGCGTTCACCGGCTGGGTCTCGCCGATCCACAGGGCGTTGATCAGGTGGTCGGCGTAGGGGTCGTCGGTGTTCGGGTGGATCAGGATCTTCAGTCCCAGATGGTTCAGCATCAGCCAGGGAATGACCGTCGGGACCAGTTCGTTGGCGAAGCCGAAATAGAAGGAGGGCGTCGTGTGAGGGCCGCGCGGTCCATCGTTCCATTCTCCCAGCTCGACCTTGAAGCGATGGATGACCCAGTCGCGCAACCGGGCCGCACGATAGGCCGTGTCCTCATTGAAATAGATGTGGGCGTGATAGCTGCTGATCTCGGTATAGGCGCGCGGGCCAGCCGGCAGGTCGATGCCGCGCGGCAGGGGCTCGGG
>JALAGW010000062.1 GCA_022712235.1 Brevundimonas sp.
AGCCGTGCGGGCCGGTGCGTGACGCCGAGGCGGCGGGGCGTATCCACGAGCGGCTGGTCGAGGCGGCGGATGAGGGCGGCTGGCGCGCGGCGCTGGACGGGGCCTGGGGCGCGCTGGAGCCGGTGTTCGCGGCCTCGCCCTATCTGGCCGGGCTGGCGCGGCGCTGGCCGGAGCGGCTGCGGCGAATCCTGGAGACAGCGCCCGAGACGCGACTGGCCGAGATCCTGGCGGCGACCGACGCCGTCGACGGCCCGGTGGACGAGGCCAGGGCGCCGCTGCGCTGGCTGAAGGCGGAGCTGCATCTGCTGACCGCCCTGGCGGACCTCGGCGGGGTCTGGGGTCTGGATCAGGTGACGGGCGCCCTGTCGCGCTTCGCCGATGCGGCGGCCCAGGCCGCGCTGCGCTGCGTGGCCCACGACCAGAGACGGCGCGGCAAGCTGATCTCGGCGGCGGATGATGCGCGGGGGCCCGTGCCCGGCCTCTTCGTCCTGGCCATGGGCAAGGGCGGGGCGTTCGAGCTCAACTATTCCTCGGACATCGACCTGTCGCTCTTCTTCGAGCCGGAGGTGCTGGAAGGGGCGCTGGCCGAGGGTGTGGAGGCGCAGGGCTTCGTCAATCGACTGGCCCAGGGTCTGGCGACCCTGTTGACCGAGCGGACGGCGGACGGCTATGTCTTCCGCGTTGACCTGCGGCTGAGGCCCGATCCGTCCTCGACCCCGCCGGTGGTCGCGGCGCCCATGGCCCTGGCCTATTATGAGTCCGTCGGTCAGAACTGGGAGCGGGCGGCCTTCATCAAGGCGCGGGTCTGCGCCGGGGACGCGGTCGAGGGGGCGGATTTCCTGAAGGCCCTGGTGCCTTACATCTGGCGGCGCAGTCTGGACTATCAGGCGGTGCTCGACATCCAGTCGATCAAGAAACAGCTCCATGTGCACAAGACCGGCGAGGGTCTGGAGGCGGCGGGCGCCAATCTGAAACTGGGGCGCGGCGGCATCCGCGAGATCGAGTTCTACGTCCAGACCCAGCAGCTGATCCTGGGCGGGCGCGACAAGGGGCTGCGGTCCTCGCGCACGCTGGAGGCGCTGGACGCCCTGACCGAGCGCGGCCATGTGACGCCCGAGGCGCGCGACGAACTGGCGGCGGCCTATGACGAACTGCGGGGGCTGGAGCATCGGGTGCAGATGCTGGCCGACGAGCAGAGCCACGTCCTGCCGCTAGATCCCGAGCGCCGGGCTGATGTGGCGGCGCTGGCGGGGCAGGGCGATCTGGCGGCCTTCGACGCCGGGGTCGAGGCCGTGCTGGTCGGGGTCAACCAACGCTATGGCGAGCTGTTCGAGGGGGGCGAGGAGCTGTCGTCGCCCTATGGCAGTCTGGTCTTCACCGGGGTCGAGAATGATCCCGGCACGCTGGAGACCCTGAAGCGGATGGGCTTCTCCGAGCCCGCGACCGTGTCCGACACCATTCGCAGCTGGCACCACGGTCGCATTCCTGCGACGCGGACGGCGCGGGGGCGCGAGCTGTTCACCCGGCTGGCCCCTCAACTGCTGACGGCGGTGGCGAAGACGGGGGCGCCGGATGCGGCGTTTCGCCGGTTCGCGGTCTTCTTCTCGGGCCTGAGCGCCGGGGTGCAGGTCCAGGCCCTGTTCCTGAACCAGCCCAGGCTGTTCGATCTGGTGGTCGGGGTCATGGCCTTTGCGCCGCGTCTGGCGCGGGCGCTGGGGCGTCAGCCGCAGGCGCTGGACGGGGTGCTGGACGCGCGCTTCATGACGGCCCTGGGCACCGACACCGGTCTGGCCGATCAGGTGGTGCGCGAGGCGCATGAGGCGGGCGATTTCGAGGGGGCCATGAATGCGGTGCGCCGCCTGCACCGCGAGCAGACCTTCCGGATCGGCATGCATGTCATCACCGGGCGGACCACGGCCGAGCAGGCGGGGCTGACCAATACCTCGCTGGCGGACGCCTGCATGCGAGGGCTGGCGCCGGCGGCCCTGGCCGAGGCCGAGCGCATGGGAGGGGCCTTTGACGGTGCGGTCGCCGTGGTGGCCCTGGGCAAGGCCGGGTCGCGCGAGATGACGGCGGGGTCGGACCTGGACCTGATGACCGTCTATGCGGCGGCGCCCGAGGCCGTGTCGGCGGGCAAAGGGTGGAGCGCGGACCTCTTCTACGGTCGGTTCACCCAGCGGTTGATCGCCGCCCTGTCGGCCCACACCGCCGAGGGCGGCCTCTATGAGGTGGACATGCGGCTGCGGCCGACCGGGTCCAAGGGGCCGGTGTCGGTGCGGCTGGAGGCGCTGGACGCCTATTACGCCGAGGAGGCCGAGACCTGGGAGTTCATGGCCCTGACGCGCGGGCGGCTGGTCTGGGCCAGCGACGCGGCCTTCGGGGCGCGGGTCGAGGCGACGCTGGAGGCGGCGCTGCGGCGGCCGCGGCCGCCCGGCGGCGATGTGGCGCGCGTCGTGCGGGCCATGCGCGACCTGATGGATCGCGAGCGGCGGCCCAAGGGCTTCTGGGACCTGAAGCTGTCGGCGGGGGCGCAGGTGGATGCGGAGTTCGTGGCCCAGTACCGCCAGCTGTGCGCGGCGGCGGCGGGCGAGCCGCTGACGGTCTCGACGCTGGAGGCGCTGA
>JALAGW010000063.1 GCA_022712235.1 Brevundimonas sp.
CCGATTGCAGCGGCAGCAGATGGGCCGGCAGGCGGCCCAGCTTCACCTCGTGATGCAGGAACACGATCAGGAGCCCGGCGATGGCCGTAGCGCGGGCGTCCGGTGCGGCGAAGGGCAGGTTGCGATCGGGACTGTCGGTCTCGACGATGGCGGCGATCTTCGACGGATCGACGCGAAAGACCGTCTCGCCGATCCGGTCGGTCGGCCGGGTCAGGGGGATCGGCACGCGCGCGGGCGGCAGGGCGGTGCCGTAGTAGATGTCGTGCATCCCTTCCAGCGCGGCGTTCTGCCAGCTGTTGACCTCCAGGATGATGCGGTCGGCGCGGTCCAGCCAGGTCTTGTTGTTGCCAATGGACGACGAAGGGATCAGCGCCCCGTCCTCGCGGACGCCCGACACCTCGACCACGGCCGTCTCCAGCGGGCCGAGGAAGCCCTGCCAGGCCACCGGCGCCACCTGCGACAGATGCATGTCGAGATATTCCATCTCGCCCTTGTTGATCTTCTCGCGCGCGATGGGGTCAGAGTTGTAGGGCAGGCGGAACTCGATGCCGTCCGCCTTGGCCAGGGCGCCGTCCAGTTCCGGCCCGGTCGAGGCGCCGGTCCAGACCTTCAGCTTGAAGGGATTGCCCGCCGCGTGTTCGGCCTCGATCCGCTCGGCCAGAGCCATGGGCACGACCTTGGGATAGCCCGATCCGGTGAAGCCGCTCATGCCCACGGTCGAGTTGGCCGGGATCAGGGCGGCGGCGTCCTGGGCGGACATGATCTTCGACTTGAGGGCGGCGTTACGGACGCGGGACATCGCAAACCTGACGACTGGAGCCGGGGAGGGCTCAGAAAACGAGGCGGACATAGGCGCCGCATCACCCTGATTCCAATACGGCTTTGGTCGTAACAGTCTGTGATCACAAAGGCGTCAGCCGCCCGGTTTCCAGTCCTCGGTCGGGTTGGTGTTGACCATCCACGGGATGCCAAACCTGTCGGTCAGGCTGCCGAAGCCGGGCGACCAGAAGGTCTCGGCGAAGGGCATCGACACCTTGCCGCCCTCGGCCAGGGCGTCGAAGACCTGTCGCGCCTTGGCGAGGTCGTCGGTGTGATAGGAGACGTCGAAGCCGTTCTTGGGCTTGTCGATGTTCGGCGCGAACTCGGGCGGCAGGTCGGCGCCCATGATCGCCTGATCTCCGACCTCCAGCCAGCCGTGCATCAGCCAGTCCCTGTATTTCGGATCGACCGGCATGTCGGGCGGCCCTTCGCCGAAGGGAAAGGCGGCGGTGACCTTGCCGCCCAGCACGCGGGCGTAGAAGTCCAGCGCCTCGCGGCACTGACCCTGAAAGCTGAGGCTGGTGACGATCTTCATGACGTTCTCCCATGGATCAGGGCGGAACGCGCGAGACCCGTCGAAGTGTCCTTCTCCCGCAAGGCAAGAAGGAAGTTTGCGCCGGTGATGATTGGGTATTTTAATACCGTTTATGATAAATTGTTTTAAATCAGTAGCTTGATGTAAAATCGTGTCCCGATCGGGTGTTGACCTGCTGTGGGCGACCCTCTATCAGCACGCCTTCCGCTCATCCCTGCCTTGGGATGGGCCGCACCGTTCGTCTTTCAGGACCCTCAATATGCTGAAGAGCACTACGGCTTCGCTGAAGCCGGCAGAGGTCGAAAAGAAGTGGATCCACATCGACGCCGAAGGCGTCGTGGTGGGCCGCCTCGCGACCTTCATCGCCAACCGTCTGCGCGGCAAGCACCTGCCGACCTACACCCCGCACGTTGACTGCGGCGACTACGTCGTCGTCACCAACGTCGACAAGGTGGTGTTCACCGGCAAGAAGAACACCGACAAGGTCTATTACCGCCACACCGGTCACCCCGGCGGCATCAAGCAGACGACCCCGGAGAAGGTTCTGGGCGGTCGCTTCCCCGAGCGCGTGCTCGAGAAGGCCGTCGAGCGCATGCTGCCGAAGGAAAGCCCGCTGGCTCGCAAGCAGATGACGCACCTGCGTCTGTTCGCCGGCGCCGCGCACGACCACGAAGCCCAACAGCCGCAGACCATCGACTTCAAGTCGGCCTCGGCCAAGAACACCCGGAGCGTCTGAGCATGACCGACGTGACTGCTGAAGCCACCGGCTTCGACGCCCTGAAGGGCCTGACCGCCTCGGCCGAGAACGACGCGCCGGTCTACGAGCAAAAGCTGGACGCCCAGGGCCGCGCCTACTCGACCGGCAAGCGCAAGAACGCGATCGCTCGCGTCTGGATCAAGCCGGGCACCGGCAAGATCACCATCAACGGCAAGGACCAGGAAGTTTACTTCGCCCGTCCCGTGCTGCGCATGATGATCGCCCAGCCGCTGACCGTTTCGGACCGCGCCACGCAATACGACGTCGTCTGCACCGTCGAAGGTTCGGGCCTGTCGGGCCAGGCCGGCGCCATCCGCCACGGCCTGTCGCACGCCCTGACTCACTTTGAGCCGGAACTGCGCAAGGTCCTGAAGCCGCACGGCTTCCTGACCCGCGACAGCCGCGTCGTCGAGCGCAAGAAGTACGGCCGCGCCAAGGCACGCCGCAGCTTCCAGTTCTCGAAGCGCTAATCGCCTTCAGGCGATCTGGATTTGGGGCGCTTCGGGGAAACCCGGAGCGCCCTTTTTCTTGCTGTTTTTCCTTCTCCCCTTGCGGGAGAAGGTGGCGACCGAAGGTCGACGGATGAGGGGTTTCGCCCTCGTTTGAAGTCGTCGTCTGAAAGTCGCCAGATTGTCGGGTCAGCAAGACCCCTCATCCGACCCGCTGCGCGGGCCACCTTCTCCCGCAAGGGGAGAAGGATCAGGAGCGTAAGATGACCCACACCATCTTCATCGACGGCGAGGCCGGGACCACGGGGCTGGAGATCCGCGAGCGTCTGGAGGCGCGCAAGGATCTGGAGTTGATCCTGCTGGGCGACCGTCGTCGCGACGTGGAGGCGCGGCGCGAGGCGCTGAACAGCGCCGATGCGGTCATCCTGTGTCTGCCGGACGATGCGGCGAAAGAAGCCGTGTCGATGATTGAGAACCCGAGCGTGCGGGTCATCGACGCCTCGACGGCGTTCCGGGTCGATCCGGCCTGGGTCTATGGCTTTGCGGAAATGGACGCCGGGCAGCGCGCTGCCATCGCCGCCTCGACGCGGGTGTCGAACCCCGGCTGCTATCCGACCGGCTTCATCGGCCTGATGCGGCCGCTGGTGCGAGCGGGGCTGGTGCCGAGCGCGCATCCGGTCACGGTCAATGCGGTGTCGGGCTATTCCGGCGGCGGCAAGGCCATGATCGCCGAGTTCGAAGGCGAGGGCGCGTCGACGGCCTATCGCGCCTATGGCCTGACGCTGAAGCACAAGCATGTGCCGGAGATGACGAAGCATACGGGCCTGTCGCACAACGTCCTGTTCGCGCCTGCCGTGGGCAATTATCGCCAGGGGATGCTGGTCGAGGTGCCTCTGCATCTGTCTGCCCTGCCGGAGACGCCCTCGGTCGAGCGGCTGCACGGCGCCCTGGTCGAGGCCTATGACGGGCAGCGTTTCGTCGAGGTCGCCGACCTGGACGAGACCGAGGCCATGACCGGCATCGAGCCGGAGGCCCTGAACGGCACCAACCGGATGCGGCTGCATGTCTTCGGCGATCGCGGCGGGGAGCAGGCGCGTCTGGTCGCCATGCTCGACAACCTGGGCAAGGGCGCCTCGGGCGCGGCGGTGCAGAACCTGAACATCATGCTGGGTCTGGATGAGGCGACCGGCCTGATCTGAACCAAAGGCGTTCGGCCGTGATTACAGGGCATGGACGCTTTTCTGCAGCGACGCACGGTGCTTTTGGGCGGGGCCGCCCTGGTCCTGTCCGGCTGCACGCCTGAAGCGGCGGATGCTTCGCCGGACGCGTGGGTCGACTCGCCCTTTCGGCGGATCAGCGATGCGGAATGGAAGCGACGGCTGGGCGAGGCCTCATGGCGGGTGTTGCGTCATGAGGGGACGGAGCAGCCGTTCAGCAGCCCCCTGAACGACGAGCATCGGCGGGGCGTATTCGTCTGCAAGGGCTGCGGCCTGCCGCTGTTTCAGTCGGGGTGGAAGTTCGACAGCGGCACCGGCTGGCCCAGCTTCACGCGGGTCATGCAGGCCAATATCGGGACCAAGACCGATCGCCTGATCGGCATCACCCGCACCGAATACCATTGCGCCCGGTGCCTGGGGCATCAGGGGCATCTGTTCATGGACGGGCCGCCGCCGACCGGGCGGCGCTATTGCAACAACGGCGTGGCGCTGACGTTTCAGCCCGCCTGAGGCGGCTCAAGGGACGAGGCGCGGGGCCAGTTCCGGCGCGACGGCGATCAGGTCGCGCGCCACCAGGGCGGCGATGACGGCGGCGCCGTGATCGCCCAGGTGGGTGTAGTCGAAATCATCGACATGATGGCCGTGAGGCAGCGGGGGCGGCGTCGCGGCCGGCGGCGTCGGCGGGGTGTTTCCGGCGCGCAGGTTCGCCTCGAAGGACGGCGGAGGCGAGCCCGGCGACAGGCGAGCGGCTTCAAGGGCCCCCAAGCGCTGGACCAGGTCGGCGCTGCTGGCGTTCAGGTCGATCAGCGGCGTGTTCGTCTCGGCGGCGACGGCGCGGACGGCGTCGGCCCATGGAGCGAGGGTGTTCTGAAGCTGGCCGTCCTTGAAGTGGCGGCGAGACAATGGCGTCAGCAGCACTGGGCGGGCGCCGCGAGCGCGGGCCTCGGCCACATAGGCGCGCAGGTTGTCGGGGAACTGGGTGGCCAGGTCGGTGGAGCTGCGCTTGCCGGGCTGGGCGTTGTGGCCGAACTGGATCAGGACCCAGACCGATTGATAGCCGGGCGTCGCCATTTCGTTCAGGGCCAGGTCCCAGGAGCCCTCGGCGCGATAGGTCGAGGTGCTGCGCCCCTGTCGGCCCAGGTTGACGCAGGCCAGGGCCGACAGGACGTGCCGGTCGCAGAAGGCGCCGCCCCAGCCGCTGCCGACC
>JALAGW010000064.1 GCA_022712235.1 Brevundimonas sp.
CCCCCCCCCGCCGGCCCCCCCGCCCCCCCGCCCCCCCGCCGCCGCCCCCACCCCCCTCACCCCCCCCGCCACCGCCCCCCGCCGTTCCCCCCGGCCCTCACCCGGGGTCGACGGTGACGCCGGGAATGATGGTGATGGCCTCGGCCACGTTCGAGCTGGGGAACTTGCCCACATCCTCGGCGGTGACGACGTCGACAATGGCGTTGGCGTTGCGCTTGGTCGTGATCGACTGCTGCAGCGAGGCGCGGATGCCCGTGACGATGACCTCGTCGACCTCAGTGGTCGGCGCGTCCTGGGCGGCGGCGGCGCCGGCGACCAGCGCCAGGGCGCTGACTGAACCGGCAAGCAAGGCGTGACGGATACTCATGGCGCTGGATCTCCCCTCCAGAAGACCTGCCCCCGCAGGTCCGACATACCCAATTCAAGACCAAAAAGGCCCGTCCCTCTTTCGACTGGATCGAGAGAACATGGGAATTGAAGGCAGAGTTTCACCAAAGCGTCGCATCCCGCAAGACCAAATTTCACATTGGGCCTAAACTTTCTTCATATTGGTCCTTGATTGGTTGCATGACATGGGTTCAGATGCGGTCGTTGGGATGCACTCTGGGGGAGGCCGCCATGCCGTTTCTTGAAGCCATAGGATCGCTGGACGCCCAGAGGCCCGCGCCCCTGTATCAGCAGCTGCAACAGGCCGTGCGTCAGGCCATCGAGCGCCGCACGCTGAAGCCCGACGACGCCCTGCCGCCCGAACGGGACCTGGCCAATGAGCTGTCGGTGTCGAGAATCACGATCCGCAAGGCCTTTGACGGCCTGGTGGCCGAGGGCCTGCTGACCCGTCGCCAGGGCGCCGGCACCTTCGTCGCCGCCCGCGTCGAAAAGAGCTTCTCCAAGCTGACCTCCTTTTCCGAGGACATGGCGGCGCGCGGACGCAAGGCCACCAGTTCCTGGTTGAGCCGCAGCGAGGGCACGGTGACGCCCGAGGAATCCCTGACCCTGGGCCTCAGCCCCGGCGCCCCGGTCTATCGCTTCCACCGCATCCGCTATGCCGACGGGGCGCCGATGGCGCTGGAGTATTCGACGGTTCCGGCCTCATGCCTGTCGGGCGTCGAGGCGGTGACGACGTCTCTCTATCAAGCCCTGTCGGTCAGCGGACATCGACCGAATCGGGCCCTGCAGCGCCTGCGCGCCGTCCTGTTCAACGCCGAGCAATGCGAGCTCCTGGGCATTGCCCCCGGCGCGCCGGGCCTGTTGATCGAGCGCCGCGCCTTCCACAACGGCGAGGCGGTGGAAGTGACCCAGTCCTATTATCGCGGCGACGCCTATGACTTCGTCGCCGAACTGAACGACGGACCCGCCTGATGCGCGCCGAAGACACGCTGATGTTCGCCGAGGCCGCCGACACCGGCCGCATCGTCGCCGCCCAGTTGGCCGCCAACGCCGGGGTCGTGGCCCAGGCCGCCAAGCGACTGCGGATGCATCCGCCGAGCGCCGCCCTGATCTGCGGCCGGGGCAGTTCCGACAACGCGGGGGTCTTCGCCCGCTATATGATCGAGACCGAGATCGGGGTGCTGACCAGCCCCATGCCGCTGGCCGTCAGCTCGGTCTATGGCCGCGCCCCGCATGTGCCGGACGGCCTGTGCCTGGCGGTGTCACAGTCGGGCAAGAGCCCCGATCTGGTCGCCGCCGCCGCCGGGGCCCGCGCGGGCGGCGCCTTCGTCGTCGCCCTGGTCAATGTCGAGGGATCGCCTCTCAGCCAGGTCGCGGACCTGACCATTCCCCTGCGTGCCGGGCCGGAACTGTCGGTCGCCGCGACCAAAAGCTTCATCGCCAGTCTCAGCGCCATCGCCCATCTGACAGCGCAATGGAGCGGCGACGCCGACCTGTCCGCCGCCCTGAATCGCCTGCCCGAACTGCTGGACGCCGCCTGGGCGCAGGACTGGTCCGCCGCCCTGCCCGCCCTGACCGAGGCGACCAGCCTCTATGTCGTCGGACGCGGCGTCGGCTTCGGCGTGGCCCGCGAGGCGGCGTTGAAGCTGAAGGAGACCTGCGGCCTGCACGCCGAGGCCTTCTCGACCGCCGAGGTCCGTCACGGCCCCATGGCCCTGGTCAAGACCGGCTTCCCGGTCCTGTTGCTGCCGCAGTCGGACGCGACGCGCGACGACGCCGAGGACCTGGCCGCCGACTTCGCCCGCCGCGGAGCTCAGGTCTTCTTCGCCGGCGCCACGACCGCGCCAGGCGTGATCTCGCTGCCGACCGTCAGCAGCCACCCGGAGCTGGAACCCATCCTGCTGATCCAGAGCTTCTATCGTCTGGCCGCCGCCCTGTCTGTGGCCCGAGGCTTCGACCCCGACCGGCCTCCCTACCTCAACAAGGTGACCGAGACGGTTTGATGCCCACACTCCTGACCAATGGGCCGATCCTGATCGACGGCGTCTTCCATGGCGACTTCGCCGTGGCTATCGACGGCGCCCGAATCGCCGCCGCAGGACCGAAAGCCGACATCCGCGAAACCTTCCCGCATGCCGAGGTTCGCGATCTGAACGGCGAACGCCTGGTGCCTGGCTACATCGACACACAGGTCAATGGCGGCGGCGGCGTCCTGTTCAACGACGCCCCCACGGTGGAGACCATCGCCCGCATCGGCGCCGCCCACCGGCGCTTCGGCACCACCGGCTTCCTGCCGACCCTGATCAGCGACGACCTGTCGGTGATCGACCGCGCCATCGACGCGGTCGAACAGGCCATGGCCGAAGGCGTGCCCGGCGTCCTGGGCATCCACATCGAAGGTCCCTTCCTCAACATCGCGCGCAAGGGCATCCACGACCCGGCCAAGTTTCGCATCCTGGACGACGAGGCGGTGCGGCTCCTGACGCGGATGAAGACCGGCCGCACCCTGATCACCCTGGCGCCGGAGATGACCACGCCCGACAGGATCGCGGCCCTGGTCGAGGGCGGCGCCGTGGTCGCGGCGGGCCATACCGACGCCGACTACGCCACCATCCGCGCGGCGCTGGACGCGGGCCTGACCGGCTTCACCCACCTGTTCAACGCCATGTCGCCCCTGACCAGCCGCGAGCCGGGCGTGGTCGGCGCCGCGCTGGACGACACAACCGCCTGGGCCGGGATCATCGTCGACGGCCACCATGTCGACCCGGTCGTGCTGAAGCTGGCCCTACGCTGCCGCCCGGCTGACCGTTTCATGCTGGTCACCGACGCCATGCCCAGCGTCAACGCCCCCCATCTCGGCGACGGGGACGAGCACTTCTATCTGCAGGGCCGCCGCATCTCGGTGAAGGACGGCGCCTGCCTGGACGAGCGCGGCGTGCTGGCGGGATCGGACCTCGACATGGCCGCCGCCGTCCGCAACACCCGCGACCTGCTGGGGCTGGACCTGCCGACCGCCGTCATGATGGCGTCGGCCGCGCCCGCCGCCTTCCTGGGGCTGGAACGCCAGCGCGGCCGCATCGCGCCCGGCTATGCGGCCGACCTGCTGGTTCTGGACGACGACCTCGCCGTGGTTGAAAGCTGGATCGACGGCGTCCCCGCCCATACCCCCTGACACCGACGCCGACCAAAAACAGAAACAGTTTCATTTTCGTCTTGCGGGAAGGCTCGCCTTATGAAAACCTCGCGCCGGGATAGGGATGAACAGGGTTCTGGAGGGGGACATCATGAAGATGCGTACATGGCTGCCGGTCGCGATGATGCTGGCGCTCGGGGCCTGCGGGACGAAGCCGGCCGAAAAGGGCACGGACCTCTCCAAGGCCAACACCGTCTATCAGAATGAACTGATGGAGAAGCTGATCGACGCCAAGCCCGGCACGGTCATCGAAATCCCGGCGGGCGTCTTCACCATCGACACCAGCCTGAGCCTGGCCGTCGACGGCGTGACCATTCGCGGTCAGGGCATGGACAAGACCATCCTGAACTTCCGCAATCAGGCGGCGGGCGCCCAGGGCCTGCTGGTCACGGCCAGCAACTTCACCATCGAGGACCTGGCGCTTGAGGACACCAAGGGCGACGCGCTCAAGATTAACGAGGGCGAGAACATCATCGTGCGCCGCATCCGCACGGAATGGACGCAAGGGCCCAAGACCGAAAACGGCGCCTATGGCATCTATCCGGTGCAGACGAAGAACGTCCTGATTGAGGACAGCGTGGCGATCGGCGCCTCCGACGCCGGCATCTATGTCGGTCAGTCGAAGAATGTCGTGGTCCGCCGCAACCGGGCGGAGTTCAACGTCGCCGGGATCGAGATCGAGAACTGCATCGACGCCGACGTCTATGAGAACCTGGCCACCAACAACACCGGCGGCATCCTGGTCTTCAACATGCCCCAGCTGCAGCAGGCGGGATACCGGACGCGCGTCTACAACAACCGCGCCGTCGCCAATAATACGCGCAACTTCGGCCACGCCGGCACCCCGGTCGCCAGCGTGCCGGCGGGCACGGGCGTGATCGTCAATTCCAACGATCAGGTCGAGATCTTCGACAACGACATCGCCGACAACAAGACGGCCAACATCATCATTTCAGCCCTGTTCTCGGCCGGATATTCGGACAGCGCCATGAGCGCCGATTTCGATCCCTACCCTGAGGCCATCCTGATCAAGGACAACCGCTTCAGCGGCGGCGGCAACGCCCCCGACGGCATGGAATTCCAGGCCCTGCGCATCGCCAAGTTCGGCCCCACCGGCCGCTTCCCGGACATCCTCTGGGACGGTTACGTCAATCCCAAGCGCCTGGTGAACGGCCAGTTGCCCGCCGCTCTGCGCATCTGCATCGACAACGGCGAGGCGGGCGTCCTGAACGTGGACGGTCCCAACAAGTACGCCAATCCGAACACCGACATGACGCCGCACAAATGCACCCTGCCGCGTCTGTCGCCCGTCGTCCTGCCGGGGGCCTGACGCGGCCTCATGACCCGGTTTCGTCTGCTCACCCTTTGCCTGGCGCTGGTCGCCGGGGCGGCGTCCTGCACCCGGCCGTCGCCGCCCCCGCAGCCCCTGGTCGATCCGACCTATTTCGCCACCGAGAACCCCAGGTCCCTGAGGGACTGGGGCATGGTCCAGGTGTCGGGTGACGCCCTGGTCCTGGGCCAGCGCGTCACGCCCTATGACCTGACGACGCCGCTGTTCACGGACCATGCCCAAAAGTTGCGGACCATCTGGATGCCTCCGGGCGCGGCGGCGGACTACAAGTCCGGCGAAGACGCCCTGTCCTTCCCTGTCGGAACCGTCATCACCAAGACCTTCTTCTATCAGACCGGACGCGGCGGCCGGGTGATGCAGCAGGCCGATCAGGCGCTGATCCATGAGGGCGAAGGGCTGAAGCTGAAGGCGGTGCGCATGGTCGAGACGCGCTTGCTGATCCATCGACCCGAGGGCTGGGCCGCCCTCACTTATCTGCGGAACGAAGCCCAGACCGAGGCGGTCCTGCACCGGGTCGGCGCAGTGGTGCCCCTGACTCTGGTGCGCGAGGACGGCAAGGATCAGGCCTTCTCCTACATCGTGCCGAACGTGACCCAGTGCTCCGCCTGTCATGCGACCAATGTCGCCACGCGCGTCATCCAGCCCATTGGCCCCAAGGCGCGGTTGATGAACCGCGACTTCGCCTATGCGGACGGGTCCGAGAACCAGCTGACCCGTCTCACCAGGATCGGCTATCTGCGCGGCCTGGCTGACCCCAAGGCGGCCCCGGCGGATGTGTCCTGGACCGACCAGAGCGCCTCGCTCGAGGCGCGGGCGCGGGCCTATCTCGACGTCAACTGCGGCCACTGCCACAATCCGGAAGGACCAGCGGACACCTCGGGCCTGTATCTGAACGCGGCCACGCCGACGTCGGGCCCGTCCGGCCTCTGCAAACTGCCGGTCGCGGCCGGCCCCGGCACCGGCAATCTGCGCTTCGACATCGTGCCGGGGGACGCCAGGGCCTCGATCATCCCCTATCGCATGGGCTCGACCAACCCCGCCGTGATGATGCCGGAAATCGGCCGCTCGACCGCCCATGCCGAGGGGGTGGCCCTCATCCGCTTCTGGATCGATTCAATGGAGGGATCATGTCGGTAGAGACGCCCCCTGCTCCCGATGTCGCCGCGATCGTCCAGAGCCTGCGCGCCGCCTTCGACAGCGGCCTGACCCGCGATCTGACCTGGCGCCAGGGCCAACTCGCCGCGCTCGAACGGATGATGCTCGAGAACGAGAGCGAGATCGCCGAAGCCCTGAAAGCCGATCTGGGCAAGCCGTTCGGCGAGGCCTGTACGGCCGAGATCGACTTCACCCGCAAGGAGGCCGCCCACGCACGCAAACACCTCCGCCGCTGGAGCCGACCGCAACGGACCGGGACGCCCCTCTCCATCCAGCCCGGCAAAAGCGCCGTCGAGGCGACCCCCTATGGCGTCGCCCTGATCATCGGGGCGTGGAACTACCCCTTCCAGCTGGTTCTGGGGCCGCTGGTCGGGGCCATTGCCGCGGGCAACTGCGCCATCATCAAGCCGTCGGAAATGGCGGCCCGGTCATCGGCGCTGCTGAAGCAACTGGTCGAGCGCTATCTGGACCCGAGCGCCTTCGCGGTGATCGAGGGCGATGCGGAGGTCTCGACCGCCCTGCTGGCCCAAAGGTTCGACCTGATCTTCTACACCGGCGGCGAACGCGTCGGTCGGGTCGTGATGGCGGCGGCGGCCGAACACCTGACGCCGGTGGTGCTGGAACTGGGCGGGCAGAACCCCTGCATCGTTGACGAAACGGCTGATCTGGCGGTCGCCGCACGTCGCATCGTCTGGGGGCGTTTCCTCAACGCCGGCCAGATCTGCGTGGCGCCCGATCACGTCTATGTCGCCGCCTCGGTCGAGGCCCGGCTGCTGGAAGCCCTGAAACGGGAAGTGACGACCATGTTCGGGCCAGACCCGAAGCAGAGCCCGGACTACGGGCGCATCATCAACCGGCGTCACGCCGCGCGCCTGCAGGCCCTGCTCTCCGACGGCCGCGCCGTGACGGGCGGCCAGGCCGATGTCGATGACTGCTATGTCGCGCCCACCATCCTGACCGAGGTCGCCACCGACGCCCCGGTGCTGGCCGAGGAGATCTTCGGCCCCATCCTGCCGGTCCTGCCCTACCAGACACTGGACGCGCCGCTGGCGGCCATCAACGCCCGGTCGCCGGCCCTGGCCCTTTACGCCTTCACCCGGAGCAAGGCGACCGCCGACCGGATCATCGGCTCGACCCGATCAGGCTCGGTTACGGTCAATGACGTCGTGGTCTTCATGGCCAACCCCAACCTGCCCTTCGGCGGCGTCGGCGCCAGCGGCATGGGCGCCTATCACGGGC
>JALAGW010000065.1 GCA_022712235.1 Brevundimonas sp.
GCTGATCGGCCTGGCCCTGCTGTGGCTGGTCCTGATCGTGCTCGCCCCGCTGGGCGTCATCCTGACCGAGGCCCTGCGAAAAGGTGCAGGCGCCGCCTTCGCCAGCCTGTCCCAGCCCGACGTCTGGGCCGCCGCTCGACTGACCCTGCTGACCACGGCCGTCGCCACCCCGCTGAACGCCGCCTTCGGCCTAGCCGCCGCCTGGTGCGTCACCCGGTTCGACTTCATCGGCAAGACATTGCTGATGGCTCTGATCGACCTGCCCTTGTCGGTGTCGCCGGTCATTTCCGGTCTGGTGTGGGTCCTGCTGTTCGGCGCCTCGGGCTGGTTCGCGCCCTGGCTGAACGCAGCCGGACTGCAGATCATGTTCACGCCCGTCGCCATCATTCTGGCCACTATCCTGGTGACCTTGCCCTATGTGGCGCGCGAACTGATCCCGTTGATGCAGCAGCAAGGATCAGACGAGGAGCTGGCCGCCCTGACCCTGGGCGCGCGGCCCTCCGCCATCCTCTTTTTCATCACCCTGCCCAATGTGTGCTGGGCCCTGCTGTATGGCGTCCTGCTGGCCAATGCCCGCGCCATGGGCGAGTTCGGGGCCGTCTCGGTGGTGTCGGGCCATATTCGCGGCCTGACGAACACCCTGCCTCTGCACGTCGAGATTCTCTACAACGAGTACGACTTCGTCGGCGCCTTCGCGACCGCCGCCCTGCTGGCGGTTCTGGCGCTCGTGACCCTGATCCTGAAGTCCTTCCTCGAGCACCGCCACGCCGACGACCTCGCCGCGAGGGGGCGGCGCTGACATGACCCTCGACATCATCTCAATCACCCGCGCCTACGATGGCCTGCCTGCGTTGGACGACGTCCGCCTGACGGTCCGCGATGGCGAGTTTCTGGCCCTGCTCGGCCCGTCCGGCTCGGGCAAGACCACCCTGTTGCGCATCATGGCCGGGCTGGATCGCCCCTCCGCCGGTCAGGTGCGCTTCAACGGCGAGGACTTCCTGGCCCTCAGCCCGCGCGAGCGCCGCGTCGGCATGGTGTTCCAGAGCTACGCCCTGTTCCGCCACATGACGGTGGCGGACAACATCGCCTTTGGGCTCAAGGTCCGCCCGCGTGGATTGCGCCCCGGTCGCGCCGAAATCGCCGACCGGGTTCAGGACCTGCTGCGCCTGATTCAGTTGGAAGGCTTCGGCGGCCGCTATCCCAGTCAGTTGTCCGGCGGTCAGCGCCAGCGCGTCGCCCTGGCCCGCGCCCTGGCCATCGAGCCGCGCCTGCTCCTGCTGGACGAGCCCTTCGGCGCCCTGGACGCCCGCGTCCGCCGCGACCTGCGGCGTTGGCTGCGTCAGGTCCATGAGCAGACCGGCGTCACGACCGTTCTCGTCACCCACGATCAGGAAGAGGCCCTGGAACTGGCCGACCGCGTCGCCATCCTGAAACAAGGGCGCATCGAGCAGATCGACACGCCGCAAGCCCTCTATGATCGCCCCGCCTCGGCCTTCGTCCACGACTTCCTGGGCGAAGGCCTCCAGCTAGAAGCCACCGTAGCGCGCGGAGAGATCGTGTCGAACGACTGGAGCGCGCCCTCTGACGCCGCCGCCGGCGACGCCTTCCTCTGCATCCGTCCTGAAGATCTGGAGGCTGGCGATACCGGCCTCGTCGGCGTGGTCATGTCCAGCTTGAGGCGCGGCGACCGCGCTCGCGTCGCCGTGTCCCTGCATGGCCGTCGCCTGGAACTGGAACGGCCCGTCGGCGATCCTCTGACGACCCTGGCGCCCGGCGCGTCGGTTCGCCTGAATCCCCGTCGTTTCCATGTCCTGGCGAAAAGCGCATGAGCGGGTCGACGGTTGCGGTCATCGGCGCGGGGTTCAGCGGCCTGCTGACCACGCTGAATCTGCTGCGGATGTCGCCTGACATCTCGGTCCAGTTGATCGAACGCCGCGGCGTCTTCGGCCTCGGCCCCGCCTATGCCACCGGCAACCCCAAGCACCTGCTCAATGTCCGCCTGTCGAACATGAGCGCCTTTCCTGACCAGCCGCGCCATCTGGCCGACTGGATGGCCGAGCAGCCCGCCTGGTTCGCGCGCGACGAATTCATCACGCGCGGCGACTACGGCCGCTATCTGGCTCACCTGCTGGATCAGGCCCTTCGACCTGATCGAGACGGCGAGCGTCTTTCCCTCATCCGGGGCGATGTCAGTGCGATCCGCCTCCATGAAGGCGGCTGGAAGATCATGCTGGACGGCCGCAGTTCGACGACCGCCGACGCCGTGGTCCTGGCCCAGGGCAATCTCAGCCCCGCCGCGCCGTCCGGTCTCGACCCGGAGTTGGTCGGCTCGGGCCGTTACCTTAGTGATCCGTGGACGGCGCTGAACGCCTTGCCCGACGACGCCGACGACATCCTGTTGATCGGGGCCGGCCTGACCATGGTGGACGCCGCCATCGCCCTGCGTCGTCCCGGCCGACGTTTCACCGCCGTCTCGCGCCGCGGCCTGCTGCCGCGCAGCCACGGTTCGACGACCATGCCGCCGCGCCGGCGCACTTACATAGGCAGTCCGGCCCAGGTGTTCAGACAGGCTCGGCTTGCCGCCCGTGACGATGACTGGCGCATAGTCGTCGATGACATACGTCATTCCGCTCGCGACCTATGGTCTTCCTGGCCCCTGCCTCAGCGCAGCCGCTTCCTGCGCCACCTGCGCGCGCTGTGGGACAATCATCGCCACCGCCTGGCCCCTGGGGTCGCCCGCGAGGTCACCGCCATGCTGGCTTCAGAGGAACTGGAGATCACTGCGGCCCGCATCACCGCGCTCAGGCTCGACAAGAACAAGGTCGAGGCCGTGCTGAAACACCGGGGCGACCCGCAGCCTCGCCCCTGCCGTTTCGACGCGGTCATCAACTGCTCCGGTCCTACGGGCGACGTCGCACACAGCAGGGAGCCGCTTCTGGCCGACCTGCTCAAGGAAGGTCTGGCCGCTCCTGCCCCGCTCGGGCTGGGCCTCGCCGTTGATCCCAAGGGACGGCTGATCGACGGTCGGATGCTGGTCCACAGCCGCCTCTTCGCCATCGGTCCCCTGACTCGAGGGCTGTTCTGGGAAGCAACCGCCGTGCCGGACCTGCGCGAACAGGCTGTGGCCCTGGCCCGCCAAGTCGTAGACGACATCCAGAAAGACGCAGCGTCATTCGGCGACCTTGCAGGCGTGCGCCTGCATCACGGCAGTCCAGCCTACGACAGCCCCCTCACCGCATGAGCCGGATCAGCCGGCGTCGTCCAGCGCCGGAGCACGGCGGCCCGCCTGATCGAACAGGCCGGACAAATCAGCGCGCCGGCTAAGCAGGCTCTCCAGCGTATAGCCGTCGAGGACCTTCATGAAGGCGGCCAGGGCCTGATGCAGCGCGCCAGTCAGACCGCAGGCGGGCGCGATGATGCAACTGCCGCAGTCGACCAGATCAAACCCGTCTTCCGTATGCCGGACCACAGCGCCGATGTTGATTTCAGCCGGTGTTCTGGCCAGCCGCACCCCGCCGAACCTCCCGCGCACGCTGACCAGATAGCCGGCGTTCACAAGGTCGCTGACCACCTTCATCAGGTGGTTCTGGGAAATGTCGTAGGCTCCCGCGATTTCGGAGATCGAGCACAGACGCTCTGGCCGCGCCCCCAGATAGAGCAACACCCGCATCGCATAGTCAGTGTAGCGCGTCAGGCGCATCAGGCTCTCCGATCACGCGTCACCTCGTCGCACGGCATTTTATATGCATTTCGTTTGCTTGTTTCAAATGCGCGCCTATAGATGCATTGTTGATGCATGTTTCAGGCAAGGCTGATGAACGACCCAACTCTTAGCGACGACCGTGTGACAAACGGCCGGCCCGGACGCCGAGCGCCCGACAGCTAAGCCTAGCCGCCTCCCCTCCCTTCACATCCCACTCTGGAGACCTCTGATGGCTGAAGCCCTCAGCGAGCGCACGATCGCGCTTGTCAAAGCCACTGTTCCCGCCCTCGAAGCCCACGGCCTCGACATCGTCCACGAGATGTATTCGCGGATGTTCCAGAATCCCGACATTCGCGACCTGTTCAATCAGTCGCACCACGGCGACACCGGCTCGCAACCGCGCGCCCTGACCGGCGCCATCCTGGCCTACGCCAACAACATCGATAACCTCGGCGCCCTGGCCGCCGCCGTCGAGCGCATCGCCCAGAAACACGTCGGGCTGCAGATCCTGCCCGAACATTATCCCCATGTCGGTGCCGCCCTGCTGGGGGCCATCGCCCACGTCCTGGGGGATGCAGCGACCGAAGAGATCATGACCGCCTGGGGCGAAGCCTACTGGTTCCTGGCCAATATCCTGATCACCCGCGAAGCTACTCTCTATGAAAGCCTGGCGGCGGCCAAGGGCGGCTGGAACGGCTGGCGCGCCTTTGAAGTGGTCGAGGTGCGTCCCGAAAGCTCGGTCATCACCTCCTTCGTGCTGAAGCCCAAGGACGGCGGTCCGGTTCTGCGCCACCGCCCCGGTCAGTATTTGACCTTCTGGTTCGATGTGCCCGGCCATGCTCCGGTCAAACGCAATTACTCCATTTCCAGCGCGCCGAACGACGAGACCTATCGCATCTCGGTGAAGCGCGAGGACAAGGGATTGGCCTCTGGCTGGCTGCACGACAACGCCCGCGTCGGCATGGTGTTGAAGGTCGGCGCACCGGCCGGCGACTTCTTCCTGCCCGAAGCGCCTCAACGGCCTGTCGTCCTGCTGTCCGGCGGCGTCGGCCTGACCCCCATGCTCTCCATGCTGGAAACCATCGTCACCGAGAATCTGGATGCCGAGGTTCACTATGTCCACGGCGCGCGCGACGCGGCCACCCACGCCATGGGCGAGCATGTTCGCGCCCTGACCGCCGCCCACCCCAAGGCCCGCAGCACGGTCTTCTATGAAACCGTCGCAGCGAACGACGCCGAGCGCCATGACCGACAGGGCGTGATTTCAGGCGCCTGGCTGGCCGAGCAGACGCCGATCCACGAGGCGGACTACTATCTGTGCGGTCCCCGCCCCTTCCTGCGCGCCCTGGTGTCGGACCTTGCCGCCGCCGGCGTGCCGGCGGATCGCATCCATTACGAGTTCTTCGGCCCCGCCGACGAAAATCTCGCCGCCTGACGCTGTGGCGGAGCCGCGCCTGACGCTTCGTCCGTCAGGCGCGGCTCTACAGGGTCTGCCGCGCCAACGGACAGACCCTGTCATAGAAGGCCTGCGTCGCGGGCGCCCGGCCGCCGCGCGACAGTATGAAGCGGTGTTCCACCACCATGGCCTGCTGCTCGATGTTCAGTCCGTTCCAGTCACACAGGTCGTCCAGCGGGTAGGCGTAGGCGGCGGGATCGTCGCCCGCCCTTAGCTTGCCGAACAGCAGGTTCAGCCCGTTCTGCGCCTGCCAGACATGGACCAGTTCGTGGATGAAGACCGCCTGGGTCCGCAGCGGCGCGCGCGACAGGTCCGGCTCCAGCGTCTTCTTCGGCCAGACGATCCAGTCGCGCCCGAACCAGCGCCCCGGCACGAAGGCCCGATCGAACGGCCAGGGTGAACCCAGAAAGCGTATGTCGTCCAGCCTCAGCGCCGCGCCGAAAACCTCGCGCGCCAGCGCCGCCTCACCGTCCGCCAGCGGCCGTATCATATCCGGTCCATTCCCAATGCCACGGCTCGAACACATAGGGGGTGAAGCCGAAACGCGAAGCATTGGCCACCAGCCAGCGATAGGCCGGTCCCTGGGCCATATGGCGGCGGCTCAGCGGATCGGTTGAATCCACCCCCATGCCGACGACGTGGCCGACGTAAATGTCGATGGCCGTTCCGGTGCGGTGCGGCGAGCAGACGGCGCGACGCACCCCGTCGCAATTGCCCTGCGCGGCGCATCTCGCGGCGTCGGCCTCCGGGTCGCGAAAGCCCGAAAAGATCTGCATCAGCTCGGGGTCGGCGGCGATGGCGGGAACCTCGGCGCGGGCGGCGGCGGCCATGCGGCGATAGGCGTCCAGCACGTCGCGGCGCAGCAGCCGCGTCATGCGCTGGGCGTGTTCTTCGGCCGGATCGAGATAGCCCAGCATGTTGATCGGCGGCGGTTCGGGGCATTCCCCCCTCACCCGCGCCATGACGAAGGGACGACGCTCCTGCCACAGACCGCGAAACACCTGAAAGGTCGCCTGATCGAACTGGCCCGTCGCGGTCAGGGCCCGGCGGGCTTGAAATGCGGCCAGGGCCTCAGCGAAGGCTGGCGAGGCCGGATCGCACGGCGTGCCGATCTCGCGCTGGATCAGGGGCGTATAGGTCTCCCAGCCCCACTCCGGCGAACCGAACGGCGACCATTCCAGGGTATAGAGCGAAATCCCGTTGGCCTGAGCCGCGCTGTCCCAGGCGCTGGTCGGGCGGTCGCAAATCTGGGCGCCGCCGTCGGCTGCGACGGCGTCTCGAGCCTGAACCGCTCCGGCGCCGCCGATGACGGCCGTGAAGACGGCGGCAAGGATCCCAAATCGCACTGACATGAGACCAGCAGGCCTCAGCTTTTCCTCGACCGCAAGCCCGACTTCGCCTTGTCGTCGAAAACCGGCATGGTGAAACTGCGGCCGACTCAAGGGCCGACCATGCCTGGACGCCCGATGTCATCTGTCGCCGCCGCCGACGCGCCCCGCCGTTCCAATGCCGTTCTGGCCGCCTTTTCCGGCCCCTGCCTGCCGCTGGCGGCCTTTGGCGTAGCCCTGCCTGTCACCCTGCCCGAGTTCTACGCCACCCACGTCGGGATCAAGATGGGCATGGTGGCCGCCGTCTTCATGGCGGTGCGCGTGATCGACATCCTGTTCGACCCCTTCATCGGCTGGGGCATGGACAAGACCAAGACGGCGTTCGGACGCTATCGCCCGTGGATGCTGGTCTCGACGCCGATCCTGATGCTGTCGGCGCTGATGATGTTCGTGACGGGCCCACCCGGCGCCGGGCCCACCTATCTGTTCGCATGGCTGCGGGGTCTCTACCTCGGCTTCTCGATGGGCACTCTGGGCCAACTGGGATTGGCGGCCGTGCTCGCGCCCCAGTACGACC
>JALAGW010000007.1 GCA_022712235.1 Brevundimonas sp.
AGGGGATGCTGGGTCTGGCGCAACTGGCCGAACTGATCCCCGGCGGCCACCCGGACCTGAAGTTCAAGGGCTATGAGCCCCGCTATCCCGAACGGGTGCGCGACAACGGCGGCGACATCTTCGCGGCGGTCCGCGAAAAGGACATGCTGATCCACCATCCGTTCGAGAGCTTCGACGTGGTGGTGCAGTTCCTGCGACAGGCGGCGCGCGATCCCAACGTCATCGCCATCAAGCAGACCCTGTATCGGACGTCGAAAGACAGCCCCATCGTCGCCGCCCTGATCGAGGCGGCCGAGAACGGCAAGAACGTCACCGCCCTGATCGAGCTGAAGGCGCGCTTCGACGAGGAGGCCAACCTGCGCTGGGCCCGGCAGATGGAGCGGGCCGGCGTCCACGTCGTCTTCGGCTTCGTGGAATACAAGACCCACGCCAAGCTGAGCGTCGTGGTGCGGCGCGAGGGCGACGCCCTGCGCACCTACTGCCACTTCGGCACCGGCAACTATCACCCGACGACGGCCAAGATTTACACCGACCTCAGCCTGTTCACCTGCAACCCCGTCCTGGGCCAGGATGCGACGCGGGTGTTCAACTACATCACCGGCTATGCCGAGCCCGACGAACTGGAAGCCCTGGTCGTTTCGCCGCTGAACATGAAGACCTCCCTGCTGGAGATGATCGGCAAGGAGATGTCAGCCGCCGCCAAGGGCAAGCCCGCCGCCATCTGGGCCAAGATGAACGCCCTGGTCGATCCCGAGATCATCGACGCCCTGTATCGCGCCAGCCAGTGGGGCGTGCGCATCGAACTGGTCATTCGCGGCATCTGCTGCCTGCGCCCCGGCGTGCCGGGCCTGTCCGAAAACATCCGCGTCAAGTCGATCGTCGGCCGCTTCCTAGAGCACAGCCGCATCATCGCCTTCGCCAACGGCCACGACCTGCCCAGCAACAAGGCCCGGCTCTACATCTCGTCCGCCGACTGGATGCCGCGCAATCTGGACCGCCGCGTCGAGCTGATGACGCCCATCCTGACCGCCTCGGTCCACGATCAGGTGCTGGATCAGATCATGGTCGCCAACCTGAAGGACGACGCCCAGAGCTGGACCCTGGCCCCCGACGGAACCTATCACCGCGTCACCCCCTCCGGTCCTGAACGTCCCTTCTCGGCCCACAAGTATTTCATGACCAATCCCAGCCTGTCGGGCCGCGGCCGCAAGGTGAAGACCCTGCCCGGCGCCCTGTCCTACGCGGGCCTCAAGGCCCGGAAGCGCCGCTGATGGGCGTCGAGGCCGAATATCCGTCGCGTCAGATCGCCGTCATCGACATCGGTTCCAACTCGGTGCGTCTGGTGCTGTATCGGCTGGAAGGCCGGGCCGTCTGGACCATGTTCAACGAGAAGGTCCTGGCCGGTCTGGGTCGTGATCTGGCCGCTACGAAGCGCCTCTCCGTGCCGGGCGTCGTCTCGGCCATGACCGCCCTGCGCCGCTTCGCCGCCGTCATCGAGGGCGTCCAGCCGGACCAGACCATCATCGCCGCCACCGCCGCCGTGCGTGAAGCCGAGGACGGCGCCGACTTCTGCGCCCGCGTCGCTGCCGAGACGGGCCTGCAGGTCCGCGTCCTCAGCGGTGAAGAGGAAGCCCGTTATTCGGCGCTCGGCGTCCTGGCCGGCGCGCCCGGCTCGCATGGCGTGGCCGCCGACATGGGCGGCGCCAGCCTGGAGTTGACCCGCATCGGCAACGGCGGCCGCAACCGCCCGCTGGACAAGGGCGTCACCTTGCCGCTCGGCCCCTTCGCCCTGACCGATCCCAAGGGTTTCGACGTCGATCGCCTGCGCTCGCGCATCGCCAAGCGCCTGGCCCCCGTGGCCGAGGCCTACGCCACGACCGACCTGCACGCCGTCGGCGGGGCCTGGCGCAGCCTGGCCCAGATGCACATGGCCATGACCGACCATCCGCTGAGGATCGTGCACGAATACGCCATGAGCGCCGCCGACGCTCGCGACCTGGCGCGGTTGGTGGCGCGTCAGTCCAAGGCTTCGCTGGAGAAGCTGCCGGGCGTGTCCAAGCGCCGGGCCGAGACCCTGCCCTACGCCGCTCTGGTGCTGGACGGCCTGATCGACGCGCTCGGCCTGAAGTCCATCACCTTCTCCGCCTGGGGCGTGCGCGAAGGCCTGCTTTACGCCGGTCTCTCGCCCGAGATGGCGGCGGTCGATCCTCTGCTGGCCGGTTGTTCCGCCTGGGGAGGCCGTCAGGGTGTGGACCCCGCCCTGCCCCGCGCTCTGGACGGCTGGCTGCAACCCGTCGTCTCGGCCATGCCCGAGGCCTTTGGCGAGGAACGCGACGCCCTGCTGACCGCTTCGGTCTGCCGCCTGGCCGACCTCGGCGCCCGACTGCATCCCGACCACCGGGTCGATCTGGTCTTCGATCAGGTGCTGCGCTCGCCCATTCCGGGCCAGACCCATGCAGAACGCGCCTTCCTGGCCGTGGCCATGAACGCCCGCTATGGCGGCGAGGCCAAGACGCCCGCGCCCGGCGCCGTGGATCGCCTGCTGTCAGCGGCCGGTCAGAAGCGAGCCCGCGCCCTGGGTCTGGCCATGCGGCTGGCCTGCGACCTGTCAGGCCGCTCGCCGCAACTGCTGGCCAACGCCGCCGCCACCGTCGAGAAGGGCGCGCTGCGCATCACGGCGGCCGAGGGCTATGCCGACATGCTGCTGGGCGAACAGACCCGTCGGCGCGCCAAGGCCCTGGCCGAGGCCATGAACCTGACGCTGAAAATCTAGAGGAACGATCCCATGCCCGTGACCGGAATCGGCGGCTTCTTCTTCCGCTCCAAGGACACCAAGGCCCTGGCCGACTGGTATCTGACCCACCTCGGCGTCGGGGCGCCGGAAAACGTCTGGATCTGGAACCAGCAGGCGGGGCCGACCGTCTTCGCCCCGTTCAAGGAAGACAGCGACTATTTCGCCGCCGATCACCGCTGGATGCTGAACCTGCGGGTCGAGGGCCTGGACGACCTGATCGCCTCGCTTAAAGCGGCCGGAATCGAGGTCATCACCAAGGCCGAGTGGGACGCGACCCCCGAAATTGGACGCTTTGCCCGCATCCACGACCCCGAGGGCAATCCGATCGAGCTGTGGGAGCCGGCGTCGCCGCCGGCCCCTTAAACGCTAGCCTTCGATCTCGACGACTTCGACGCGCGAGCCGTTCAACACCAGGGCGATCTCGCCCTTCTTGAGCTTCAGCGCGTCGTCGCCGAACAGCTGACGACGCCAGCCCTTCATGGCCTCGACGTCGGCGTTGTCGTCGTTGGCGATCTTTTCCAGATCGGCGACGTTGGCGATCAGCTTGGTGGCCACGCCGGCGTTGTCGCTCTTGGCCTTCAGCAGCACCTTCAGCAGTTCCACCACCGAGGGCGGAGCCGGCTGGCTGTGCGCCGGGCGCTCCAGCTTGGGCGCGTGGGCTTCCGGGTCGGCCAGGACGCGCTTCAGCTCGGCGGCCAGTTCCAGACCCAGACGCGACCCGCCAAAGCCCTTGGGCACTGACCGCAGGCGGTTGAAGGCCTCGGGGTCGGTCGGAGCCTGAACGGCGATCTCGTCGATGCCCTCGTCCTTCAGGATACGGCCGCGCGGCTGGTCGCGTTCCTGGGCCGCGCGCTCACGCCAGACGGCGACGGCGACGAAGGCGGCAAGATACTTGGCGCTGAACTTCTTGGGCTTCAGACGCTTCCACGCATTCTCGGGCGTGGTGTCATAGAGGGCCGGATCGGTCAGGGCGCCCATTTCGGACATGACCCAGTCCAGACGACCTTCCTTCTGCAGCCGGTCACGCAACTTGGGATAGAGGGCGGCCAGATGGGTCACGTCGCCAATGGCGTAGGTCAGTTGCGCATCCGACAACGGGCGACGCGCCCAGTCGGTGAAGCGGCTGCCCTTGTCCAGTTCCTGACGCAGCATCTGGCGGACCAGTTGCTCATAGCTGACCTGATCGCCGAAGCCGGCGGCCATGGCGGCGACCTGGGTGTCGAACATCGGCTTGGGCATGGCCCCCAGGCGGTTGAAGATCTCAACGTCCTGACGGGCCGCGTGGAAGACCTTGATGATCGATTCGTCGCGCAACAGGGCGAGGAAGGGCTCAAGGTCCAGATCCTCGGCCAGCGGGTCGATGATCGCAGCGTCCGTGGGCGAAGCCGCCTGAATCAGGCACAGCTTGGGCCAGTAGGTCGTCTCGCGCATGAATTCGGTATCGACCGTGATGAACGGGGCCTTGGCCAGACGTTCACAGAACTTGATCAGCGCGTCATTGGTGGTGATTGGCGTCATTCCGATGCTATAGCCCCGCGCGACGCCGTCGTGGCAAGAGCGCTTCGACAGATTTTCGCCCCCGATTTCGAGCCGTGACCGATGAGCGACACCCCTGAAACCCTGAAAAACGGCCTTACCTACGCCGATGCAGGCGTGGATATCGATGCCGGAGAAATGTTGGTCGATGCGATCAAACCGCTCGCCAAGTCGACTCGCCGTCCCGGCGCCGAGGCTTCGCTGGGCGGATTCGGCGCCCTGTTCGATCTGAAGGCCGCCGGTTTCGAGGACCCGCTGATCGTCACCACCACGGACGGCGTCGGCACCAAGCTGAAGATCGCCATCGAGACCGGCCGTCATGACGGCGTGGGCGTCGATCTGGTCGCCATGTGCGTCAATGACCTGCTGGCCCAGGGCGCCGAGCCGCTGATGTTCCTGGACTACTACGCCACGGGCAAGCTGGACGTGGACGCCGCGCGCCGCGTCGTCGCCGGGATCGCCGAGGGTTGCCGCAGTCGGGCAGCGCCCTGGTCGGCGGCGAGACGGCCGAAATGCCGGGCATGTATTCAGGCGGCGACTATGACCTGGCCGGATTCTCGGTCGGCGCGGTCGAGCGCGGTCAGGTCCTGCCCTATCTGGACCAGCAGAAGGCCGGCGACATCATCATCGGCCTGGCCTCCTCGGGTCCGCACTCGAACGGCTACTCGCTGATCCGCAAGGTGGTCGAGAAGTCCGGTCTGGCCTGGGGCGACGACGCCCCCTTCGCCAAGGACAAGACCCTGGCCCAGGCCCTGATGGAGCCGACCCGCATCTATGTGAAACCGGTCCTGCCGCTGATGAAGGCCGGTCTGGTCAAGGGCGCGGCCCACATCACGGGTGGCGGCCTGATCGAAAACCCGCCGCGCTGCATCGCCGAGGGCCTGCAGGCCGCGTTCGACTGGAACGCCTGGGCTCTGCCGCCCGTCTTTGAATGGCTGGGTCAGGTCGGCGGCATCTCCGACCACGAACTGCGCCGCACCTTCAACTGCGGCGTCGGCTTCATGCTGATCGTCTCGCCCGAGAACGCCGAGCCGGTCCTGGCCGCCCTGCTGAACGCGGGCGAAGACGCCTTCATCTGCGGGCAACTGGAAGCCGCCTGAGCTTCCAACGCCTGAAACGACAAAGGCCCCGGTCTCACGACCGGGGCCTTTTTCCTTTAGCCGACTCCGTCACCTGCCGTCATTCCGGGGCGCGAAGCGAACCCGGAACCCAGGCGGTTGGTGTTTCGCTGTCCACGCCATTGGATGAGGCGTCTGGGCCCCGGATCGCCCCTTCGGGTCGTCCGGGGTGACGGCTGAAAAAAGGCGCCTACCTAACCCCGCCGTTCTGGGTCTCGTCGTAGAACCTGGCCAGATCGACGTGCAGTTCCTCCAGCGCCTTGCGGCTGGTGTACATC
>JALAGW010000066.1 GCA_022712235.1 Brevundimonas sp.
CATCTGCGGCGCCTGCAGGAAGCCCAGAATCGGACGCAGCACCTGCTGCCCCACCGCCGTGCCGATGGCGCCCGGCGACGTCCCGATCACCGCCGTCGGCTTGTTGGCGAAGCTGTTGGTCCCATAGGGCCGGCTGGCCCAGTCGATGGCGTTCTTCAGCCCGCCGGGGATCGAGCGATTATACTCCGGCGTCACGAACAGGATGGCGTCCGAGCCCTTGATCGCCGCCTTGAAATCCGTCGCTGCGGCCGGATAGTCGGCGTCATAGTCGAAGGAATACATCGGCAGGTCCGCGAACGAGATCTAGAGGAAATGCAGCTTCTCGAGCGCCAGCTAGAACAGCGCTTTAGCCAGCTTGCGGTTGATCGAACCTTTGGCCAGAGAACCAACGATATAGCCGACGTTATAGGTGGTCATGACGCGCATCCCGCTGGGTGAGAACATGGCAAAGACGACGCCGACCGCCGTCCCCAGCCAAATGCCCGGCGAAACGGCGCGGTTCCGCATCACCGACACCTATCAATCCGTCACCCTCGGGCTTGTCCCGAGGGCCTATGGCAGGTTCAGGCGAGACTGAGACCGTTCAGCTCGTCGCCACGATAGGCCCTCGGAACAAGCCCGAGGGTGACGCCAACTGGAACGTCCTCAGACGGTGACCGCCTGCCGCCCTCGTCCCGCCTCGCCGAAGACGCGGATGTAGCGCTCGATCTCTGCCCGGTCGCCGGTGGCCTTCTCGACATTGTCCGACAGCTTGACCGCCGAACGGCCGCCCGCCCGCGTCACCTTGCAGACCAGGGAAATCGGCGACAGCTCGGGCATGGTGGCGGGCGCGCAGTCGCGGAAGTCGTTGGTCAGATTGGTGCCCCAGCCGAAGCTGGTCCGCACTCGCCCCTTGAAGTGGGCGTGGGTGGCCTCGATCGCATCCACGTCCATGCCGTCGGCGAAGACCAGCAGCCGCTTGCGCGGATCACATCCCTGGGCCTTCCACCAGTTCAGGATCTCCTCCCCGCCCTCGATCGGCGGCGCGGAATCCGGCCGGAAGCCCTTCCAGTCGGCCAGCCAGTCGGGCGCATCGGCCAGAAAGGCCCGCGTCCCGAAGGCGTCCGGCAGGGCTACCAGCAGATTGCCGTCATAGGTCGCGCGCCATTCCTCCAGCACCTGATAGGGTGCCGCACGCAGGGCCGCGTCGTCGTCCCCGGCCAGGGCCGCCAGCACCATCGGCAGCTCGTGCCCATTGGTGCCCACCGCCTCCAGGTCGTTGTTCATGGCCAGCAGGACGTTGGAGGTGCCGATGAAGGCGCTTCCCAGCCCCTCCTTCAACGCCTCCACGCACCAGCCCTGCCACAGGAAACCGTGCCGCCGCCGCGTGCCGAAGTCCGAGATCGCCAGGGGTTCCAATTTCCGCAGCCGCTCGACCTTGCCCCACAGCCTGGTCTTGGCCCGCGCATAGAGAACGTCCAGCTCGAACCGCCCCAGACGCCGCAGGGCGCGACGGCTGCGCAGCTCGTTCAGGATGGACAGGGCCGGGATCTCCCACAGGGTGACGTCGGCCCAGCCGCCCGAGAACTCCAGCCGGAACTGCCCGTCCTCGCCCCGCGACAGGTCGTATTCGGGCAGGCGGTACTCCGCCAGCCAGGCCAGGAAGTCGGGACTGAAGATCGACTTCACCCCATAAAAGGTGTTGCCGCCCAGCCAGATCAGCTCGCGGTTCGAGAACCGCAGGGTCCGCGCATGATCCAGTTGCGCCCGCAGCTCCGCCTCGTCCACCTCCTCGGCCAGCCGCACGCTCGTCGTCCGGTTAATGACCGAAAACGTCACCGGCGTATCGCGATGCTTGCGCCAGATCAGCTGCAACATCAGCAGCTTGTAGAAGTCGGTGTCCAACAGGCTGCGGACGATGGGGTCCAGCCGCCAGCCGTGGTCATAGGCCCGCTTGGCCAGGTCGACGCTCGCCATGCTCAGTCGGCCCGCTCTTCTTCGTTCAGGGGCGCGGGCGGCCCCGCCTCATCCTCGTTCAGCAGCCGCCCGGGACGGCTGGGCTTGATGTAGGGCTCGGGCTCCGGCGTCACGGCGTTGCCGCGCATCATCGACCGCCCGGCGGTCAGGCCGCCCGTGACCTGCAGGTCCAGGCGCGCCGCGTCGCGGCGGCGCACGTCGGCGATGGTCTCGGCCGCCTCGTCCTCGGAAACGCCCAGATCGACCAGCACCGCCTCGCCGAACTTCAGCGCCGACTCGAAGGTCTCGCGGATATGATAGTCGACGCCCGCCTCGATCAGGCGCAGCGAATGCCCTCGGTCGAAGGCGCGCACGAACAGCTTCACCCCCGGAAATTCGGACTTGACCAGTTGCACGATCTTGTCCGCGGCCTCCGGCTTGTCGACGCAGACCAGCACCGCCTCGGCCTTGCCCGCGCCCGAGGCCCGCAGCGTGTCCAGACGCGTGCCGTCGCCGTAATAGACCTTGAAGCCGAAATTGCCGGCGGCCTGGATCATCTCCACGTCGTTCTCGATGATCGACACGTCCACGTCGCGCGCCAGCAGCGGCTGGGACACCACCTGGGCGAAACGGCCGAAGCCGATGATCAGCACCTGACCGCGCAGGCCCTCGGCCGAATCCACCCCCTCGGCGTCTTCCGGCGACAGACCCGCCTCCTTGGGCAGGAAGCGCTTCATCGCCAGGGTGGTCAGCGGCGTCAGCGCCATGGACAGGATGACGATGGCCGTCAGCGCCGCGCTGGCCTGAGCGTCAATGACCCCGCTCGCCGCCGCCGCGCCATACAGGACAAAGGCGAACTCGCCGCCCTGCGCAAACAGGGCCGCCCGCTCGATCGCCTCATGATGGCGCGCCTTGAACAGCCGCGCCACGACATAGATGACCAGGGCCTTGACCAGCATGAAGGCGGCCAGACCCGCCACCACGACACGCCAGTCGGCGATCACCACCCCGATGTCCAGCGCCATGCCGACCGACAGGAAGAACAGGCCCAGCAAAATGGCGCGGAACGGCTCCACATCGGCCTCCAGCTGATGCCGGAAGGTCGAGTCCGACAGCAGCACCCCGGCCAGGAAGGCGCCCATGGCCATCGACAGGCCGACACCGTCCATGATCCAGGCCGTGCCCGCCACCACCAGCAGGGCGGCGGCCGTCATCACCTCGCGCCCGCCGTTACGGGCCAGGAAGCGGAACACCGGATTGATGGCGTAAACGCCCACGACCAGCACGCCGGCCAGAGCCGCCAGGGCCAGACCGATCGACTGCCACAGCGGCGTCGTGCTCTCGGCCGACTGCCCCATCGAGGCGCCCAGCAGGGCGACAATGGCCAGCAGGGGCACGATGGCCAGGTCCTCGAACAACAGGATGGACACAGCCCTCTGGCCGCTCGGCGTCGGCAGGTCGCCGCGCTCCTCCAGCATCTGCACGATAACGGCGGTCGAGGACATGACGAAGCCCATGGCCCCGACAAAGGCTGTCGGCGCCGCAACCCCCGCCGCCATGGCGACCAGGGTCAGGGCCAGACCCGCCAGCCCGACCTGGGCCGCGCCCAGACCGAAGATCTCGTTCCTCATCCCCCACAGCCGCTTGGGCCGCATCTCCAGACCGATGATGAACAGGAAGATGACCACGCCGAACTCGGCGACGTGCAGGATGGTCTCGGGCTCGCGGAACAGGGCCAGACCGAACGGCCCGATGGCCGCTCCCGCCGCCAGATAGCCCAGCACCGAGCCCAGCCCCAGCTTGCGGAAGACCGGCACCGCCACGACCCCCGCCGCCAGCAGAGCCGCCACATGGCCCAGATCCAATCCCGTCGTCGCCTCGGCCATCGCTCACCCTTCAGTTTGAACCCCCATTGTGGGGGCGAAGCGTCGCGATGGCGAGGGCGCTATTTCGGACGCGGGCCTTCCAGCCCTTCGTCGGTGGACGACAGCCGTCCGTCACGGCGGGCGCGCATGGCCCGCGCCAGCTCCTCGGCGGCGATCCTCACCTCGGCCTGAATGTCCTGATCCTTGTCGAGGGCGTCGTGGCTGGTCGCGTAAGGCTCAAAATAGCCGATGTAGCGGTCGATCTCGGCGTCCGGCCCCGCCGGGATCAGCTTCATCGACTTCAGCCAGTCGGCCACCGACCGGCGCACGTTCTCGGCCCCCTCCACGTCGCCGTGCGCCACCACGGCGAATGTTCGCCCGGCCAGATGGCGCGGATAGGTCCAGCCCGCCAGCTCGACCGCCTTGGCCGTCTTCGGGTCCTTGCCGTGGGTCAGGGTCGGATCGGGATTGCCCCCGTCGGCGCAGACCAGCCGGTCGATCATCAGCTTCAGCGAGCTGGAGGTCTGATACCAGTTGACGGGGGTGACGATGAAGACGCCGTGCGCCTCCACCCACATCGGATAGATGTCGTTCATCCAGTCGCGGACCTGCCCCAGCGAATAGTTGGGATAACAGCTGCACGGCCAGTGGCACAGCGCCGCCGCCGTCGAGAAGCAGGCCTTGCAAGGGTGGATCTCCCGCCCGTATTCCGACGCCAGCCGCGCCAGATCCAGCACCTGGGTCTCGATCCCCGCCGCCTTCAGCACTTCTTCGGCGATCATGGTCAGCCGCCAGCTCTTGGACATCTCGCCGGGACAGGTGTGCTCCGATCGCGACGAGCCGTTGATCAGCAGGGCGCGCAACGGCCCCCTGGCGTCGTCGTGCCGGGCCTGCGCCGCCTCGATCGCCGTCCGCGCCGCGATCCAGTCAACCGACAGATCATAGTCGGGATCGGCGTATCCGGGGCCGGCCTTGCGCGTCACCGGGCTCTTGCGGCCCTTGATGTAGCCGTCCCAGGCGACAGCCGCGACCTGATCCAGCGCCCCGCGCACCGCGTCAAAGGCCGGGTCCTGATAGGCGCTCAGGAACCGGGCGGTGAAATCGTCCCGGCTCAGTTCCGGCGAAGGCATGCCCCGGCGCGGGTCTGGCGTCTTCACGGCGTCGGTCATGGGCGGATCTCCGGCCTGCGATCACAGGCAAACGAGCCGCCGCGACCGCCGTTCCTTGAGGCTTCCGATCGGAACCGGCGTCCCTCGCGCGGGTTCCTGACGTCAAGCCTGACAGATGGTCGGCCAGGGAGAGACCCATGAAAATCCGCGACGTGATGAGCAAGGACGTGCAGGTGGCCCGTCCCAACGACACCCTTCAGGAAGTCGCCGCCCGCATGGCGGCGGGCGATTTCGGTTTCATCCCCGTCGCCGACGGCGAGAACCTGGTCGGCGCCATCACCGACCGCGACATCACGGTGCGCGCCGTGGCCTCGGGCGCCGCGCCGACCGCCCGCGTGGTCGAGTTCCTCAGCCGCGACGCCCTGGTCGTCCGCGCCGACGACGACCTGAAGGCCGCGCTGGACCTGATGAGCTCGCGCCAGGTCCGCCGCCTGCCGGTGGTCGACAAGGACGGCCGCCTGGTCGGCGTGGTCTCGCTGGGCGACCTGTCGATACGGGTCAAGGAACGCTACGCCGGCGAGGCCCTGGAGGAAATCTCCCGCC
>JALAGW010000067.1 GCA_022712235.1 Brevundimonas sp.
TCCTGGCCCAGGACGAGGCCCAGACCGAGGTCTTCGTGCTGGACAGCCCGGTCCTGACCACCGGCATGTATCAACGCCTGCTGGGCGTCGTCGCCGACGGCTCGACCACGGTGATCGACTGCACCTATCCGGTTCCCGCTGAAGGCGACCGCCCCGGCGCCGGCCTGCGTCAGGCCCTGGACCGCATCCGCGACGAGGCCGAGGCCGCCGCCCGCGACGGCGCCACCCTGATCGTCCTGACCGACGAACACGCCTCGGCCGAGCGTCTGGCCGCGCCGATGATCCTGGCCACCGCCGGAACCCACGGCCGCCTGATCGCGGCGGGTCTGCGCACCTACTGCTCGCTGGTCGTGCGGTCGGCCGAGACCCTGGACCCCCACGCCTTCGCTGTTCTGGTCGGGGTCGGGGCCACAGCCGTCAACCCGTGGCTGGCGCAGGAGCTGTTCCAGGAGCGCCTGGATCGCGGCGCCTATCCGGGCCTGACGCTCCACGACGCCTGCCTGAACTACAAGCACGGTATCGAGGCCGGCCTGCTCAAGGTGCTGGCGCGCAAGGGCATCAGCGTCATCTCCGCCTATCGCGGCGGCTGCGAGTTCGAGGTCCTGGGCCTGTCGCGCGCCTTGGCCGCCGAGTTCTTCCCGGGCGCCCCGTCGCGCATCTCGGGCATCGGCCTGGCCGGTCTGGAGCAGGCGGCGCTCAAGCGTCACTCGGTCGCCTTCGGCGCGGCCGTACCTTCCCCGTCCATGGGCGGCTTCTTCCGCATCCGTGCGGGCGGCGAGGCCCACGCCCATGACGCCAAGACCATCCACCTGTTGCAGGACGCGGTGAACCGCGGCGACTTCAAGCGCTTCAAGCAGTATTCGGCCGCCGTCCGCGAGCAGCCGGACCTGGCCCTGCGCGACCTGCTGGACTTCAAGGACGGCCTGACCCCGGTCCAGCTGCACGAGGTCGAGAGCGTCTCGGACATTCGCCGCCGCTTCCTGTCCCAGGCCATGTCTCTGGGCGCCCTGTCGCCCGAGGCGCACGAGACCCTGAACATCGCCATGAACCGGATGGGCGCGCGCGCCGTCTCCGGCGAGGGCGGCGAGGACCCGGCGCGTTACGTCCCGCGTCCGAACGGTGACAACGCCAACTCGGCGGTCAAGCAGGTGGCCTCGGGCCGCTTCGGCGTCACCGCCGAATATCTGAACCAGTGCCGCGAGATCGAGATCAAGGTGGCCCAGGGCGCCAAGCCCGGCGAGGGCGGCCAACTGCCCGGCTTCAAGGTCACCGAGTTCATCGGCCGGATGCGTCACGCCGTGCCGGGCACGACCCTGATCAGCCCGCCGCCGCACCACGACATCTATTCGATCGAGGATCTGGCCCAGCTGATCTACGACCTGAAGGCGATCAACCCCGACGCCAAGGTCACGGTCAAACTGGTCTCGGCCACCGGCATCGGCGCCATCGCCTCAGGGGTCGCCAAGGCCAAGGCCGACGCCATCCTGATCGCCGGCCACAACGGCGGCACGGGCGCCTCGCCGCAGACCTCGGTCAAGCACGCAGGGATGCCGTGGGAGATCGGCCTGGCCGAGGCGCATCAGGTCCTCAGCCTGAACCACCTGCGTTCGTCCGTCTCCTTGCGCGCCGACGGCGGCATCCGCACCGGCCGCGACGTGGTCCTAGCCGCCCTGTTGGGCGCCGAGGAATACGGCATCGGCACCTCGGGCCTGATCGCCATGGGCTGCCTGATGGTGCGTCAGTGCCATTCCAACACCTGCCCGGTCGGCGTCTGCTCGCAGGACGAGCGCCTGCGCGCCAAGTTCACCGGCACGCCGGAGAAGGTGGTCAACCTCTTCACCTTCATCGCCGAGGAGGTGCGCGAAATCCTGGCCTCCATCGGCGCCCGCACGATCGACGAGATCGTCGGCCGCACCGACCTGTTGCGCCAAACCCGGCGCGGCGGCTCGCATCTGGACGATCTGGACCTCAACCCCCTGCTGATGAAGGTCGATGTCGATCGCCCCGGCCGCTGGGCCGACAAGGCGCGCCAGCCCGTCCCCGAGAGTCTGGACGCCCAGGTGCTGAAGGACGCGGGCGCCTTCCTCGAACGCGGCCAGACGCTGGAGCTGTCCTATCCACTGAACAACACCCAGCGCACGGCGGGCGCCGGGGTCTCCTCGGCCATCGTCCGCAAGTTCGGACCGGAGGGCCCGCAAGGCCGTCTGAAGCTGAAGCTGGAGGGCATCGCCGGTCAGAGCTTCGGCGCCTTTGGCGCGCGCGGCCTGATCCTCGACGTCACCGGCGAGGTTAACGACTACGTCGGCAAGGGTCTGTCGGGCGCCGACATCCATGTCCGCCCCCATGAGTGGCGCGAAGACCAGCAGGTCTGCGGCAACACCACCCTCTACGGCGCGACCTCGGGCCGTCTGTTCGTGGCGGGGGCGGCGGGTGAACGCTTCGCCGTCCGCAACTCGGGCGCCGAGGCCGTGGTCGAGGGCCTGGGCGCGCACGGCTGCGAATACATGACCGGCGGTCGCGTGGTCGTCCTGGGTTCGGTCGGCTGGAACCTGGCGGCGGGCAGGAGCGGCGGCGAGCTGTTCGTGCTGGACGCCGAGGGCCGAGCCGCTCAGGCCCTGAACGGCGACATGGCCGAGGTCGGTCGCATCGACGCCGAGGCCGAGACGCGGCTCAAGGCCCTGATCGAGGCCCACGCCGCCGCCACCGCCTCGCCCCTGGCCAAGCGCATCCTGAGCGACTGGGCCCAGTTCGCCCCGCGCTTCGTCCGTATCGCGCCCAAGACCGTCCTCGCCGCCGAGGCCGCAAACACCGACGTCAGGCTGGCCCAACCCGCCTGACGTCGCCTTCCCTTTTCACCTGCGTCTTCTCCCCGAGACCTTCATGACATCACCGACGATCACCAAGGCCGCAGCATTCTGTTGCGGCCTTTTCGCCGTTGCGCTTTGCGCGCCCGCCTTCGCCGCCGCGCCGCCGAACCTGTTGGCGCATCAGGTCCCGCTGGCGCTGGACGGTCCCGGCACGGCCTGGATCCTGACCTCGACGGCCCTGGTGCTGATGATGACCCTGCCGGGTCTGGCCCTCTTCTACGGCGGCATGGTGCGCAAGAAGAACCTGATCGCCACCATCGCCCATTCCACGGCGGCCATGGCCATCGTCACCGTCCTGTGGTTCGTCGCGGGCTACACCCTGTCGTTCGGGACCGTCGACGGCCCGGCTGACGGCTTCATTGGCAGTCTTCAGGCCCTGTTCCTCAACGGCGTCGGGGTGAAGACCGCCCACGCCCTGACGCCCGGCCTGCCCGAGTTCCTATGGATCGGCTATCAGCTGACCTTCGCCATCATCACCCCGGCCCTGATCGCGGGCGCCTTCGCCGAGCGGATCAAGTTCTCGGCCAGCGTCCTCTTCTTCACCCTGTGGCACCTGATCGTCTATGCCCCGATCTGCCATCAGGTCTGGGGCGGCGGCTGGATGGGCGAGCTGGGCGTGCTCGACTTCGCCGGCGGCGCCGTGGTCCACGTCAACGCGGGCGTGGCCGGTCTGGTCTGCGCCATCGTGCTCGGCCCGCGTCATGGCTGGGGCCGGGACAATATGGCCCCGCACAACCTGGCCTTCACCGCCATCGGCACCGGCCTGCTGTTCTTCGGCTGGATGGGCTTCAACGGCGGCTCGGCTGCAGGCGCCAACGAGATCGCCGCCGTGGCCGTCTTCAACACCCTGCTGGCCCCCGCCGCCGCGGCCGTCGGCTGGATTGCGGTCGAGTGGACGCTGAAGAAGAAGCCGACCCTGCTGGGCCTGCTGACCGGCGTGGTCGCCGGTCTGGTCGCCATCACCCCGGCCGCCGGTTTCGTCGACCCCAGGGGCGCCTTCCTGATCGGCCTGATCTCCGGCCCCATCGCCTATGTCGGCGCGGTCTGGCTCAAACACAAACTCAAGTATGACGACAGCCTGGACGCCTTCGGCGTGCACGGCATCGCCGGCATCGCCGGCGCCCTGCTGACCGGGGTCTTCGCCAACGCCGCCACCAACCCCCTCGCTGAAGGCGCCACGGTGTGGAAGCAGGCCATCGGCCTGGGCGGCGCCATGGCCTGGAGCGCCGTCGGCACCTTCGTCGTGCTGATGATCTGCAAATACACCGTCGGCCTGCGTGTCGAGACCGAGGCCGAGATCGAAGGCCTCGACTACAGCCAGCACGGCGAGGCCATGCACTGATGGGACGGGGCGGCCAAAGGGGCGGCATGGGCCGATGAAGCCTTCGCCGCCCTGTCGCGTTTCGCCCCAATGACCGCACGCGGCGAACTGGACACCTATCAGGCCAAGCGGAACTTCGGCGTCACGCCGGAACCCAAGGGGCGCAAGGCCAAGCGCCGCCAGACCGGCCTGCGCTACCTAATCCAGCGCCATGCAGCCTCACATCTGCACTATGATTTCCGCATCGAACACGACGGGGTGCTGAAGTCCTGGGCCGTCACCAAGGCCCCATCGCGCGACCCCCATGTCAAACGCCTGGCGGTCGAAGTTGAGGACCACCCCCTCGACTACGGCGACTTCGAAGGAACCATCCCGACCGGCAACTACGGGGCCGGGACGGTGCAATTGTGGGACGTCGGCGAATGGACGCCGCAGGACAAGGATCTGGACGCCGCCTTCGCCAAGGGCGCGGTCAAGCTGACCCTCGACGGCGAACGGCTGAAGGGCGGCTGGGCCCTGATCCGGCTCAGGTCCGATCGCGGCAAGCCGTCGAAGCGCCCCAACTGGCTGCTGATCAAGGAGAAGGACGAATACGCCGTCGACGGCGAAGGCGACGCCCTGGCCGAGATCGACGCCTCGGTCGTCACCGGGCGCAGCCTGGCCGAGATCGCGGACGGCGAGGCGCAATGGACCTCATCCAAGACCACGACGCGCAAGTCGCCGCCCAGACCGCAGCCGTCCAAGGCGGCGCACCCCGTCGCCCGACCTCACGCCTTCGTCCCGATCCAGCTGTGTCAGGTGGCGGACCGCCCGCCCTCGGCGCCGGGCTGGGCGCACGAGATCAAGTTCGACGGCTACCGCATTCAGGTCGCGACCGGCGGCGGGCGGGCGACCCTTCGCACCCGCAAGGGGCTGGACTGGACCGACCGTTTCCCCGAACTGGCCGCCGACGCCGCCCACTGGCCCGACGCCGTGCTCGACGGCGAGCTGTGCGCCCTGGACGATCACGACATGCCGGACTTCTCGGCCCTGCAGACCGCCATTGCGGAGGGCGCGACCGACCGCCTCGTCTACTTCGCCTTCGACCTCCTGTTCGACGGACCCGAGGACCTGCGCCCCCTGCCCCTGTCCCACCGCAAGGCCCGACTTCAGGCCCTGATCGACCGCACGCCCAGGACCGCCGCCGCCCGCCTGCGCTACGTCGAGCATTTCGGGGCCAGTGGTCAGACCTTCCTGGAAGGCGCCTGCCGGATGAATCTGGAGGGCGTCATCTCCAAGAAACTCGACGCCCCCTATCGCGCCGGACGCTCGGCCGCCTGGGTCAAGTCCAAGTGCCGGGGCCGCGACGAGGTGGTGATCGGCGGCTGGTCCTCCGAGAGTGGGACCCGCTTCCGCTCCCTGCTGGTTGGCGTGAAGACCAAGGGCGGCCTGCGCTATCTGGGTCGCGTGGGCACGGGCTATTCGGCGGCCCTGACCAAGAGCCTGACAGCCGCGTTGAAAGCCGCCGCCGCCGACCGCTCGCCCTTCGTCGCCCCCGGTGCGACCGACGCCAGCCCCAGTTCGAATGAGGTCCTGCACTGGGTCGCGCCCATCCTCGTCGCAGAGATCGAACATGCCGGCTATTCCAAGGACGGCCTCCTGCGCCAGGCCGCCTTCAAGGGTCTGCGCCAGGACAAGGCGCCCGCCGACGTGACCGTGGCCCCGTCACCGCCCGCCGCCAAGCCCGGCAAGCTGGTCGTCGCGGGGGTGAGCATCACCCATCCCGACAAGATCCTGTGGCCCGCACTCGGCGACCGCGCCGCCGTCACCAAGGCCGACCTGATCGCCTATTACGAGGCCGTAGCCGAGCGCCTCCTGCCCCACATTCTCGACCGTCCCGTCTCCATCATCCGCGCGCCCGACGGAATCGAGGCCCAGCGCTTCTTCCAGCGCCACGCCCTGGCGGGCCGCCATCCGGGCCTGCGTCCGATCGACGCCGGCGAGGGCCGGCCCTATCTCGCCGTCACCGACCTCAGCGGATTGATCGCCA
>JALAGW010000068.1 GCA_022712235.1 Brevundimonas sp.
GGCGCGAACCGCCCTCATCCTCCACGGCGGCGCCGGCGCCCGACGCGAGCGCAACTACGACGCCGAGGTCGTGCATATGCGCCATGTGGTCGAGGCCATGAAGGCGCGGCTGGACGCCGGGGCCTCGGCCGTGGACGTGGCGGTCGAGGCCGTCGTGATGCTGGAAGACTCCGGGCTGTACGTCGCCGGTCGCGGCGCCTCGCCCAACCTGGCCGGGGCCTATGAACTGGACGCCAGCCTGATGGACGGCGCCAGCGGCAAGGCCGGCGCCGTCGCCGCCCTGCAGGGGTTCCGCAACCCGGTCGTCGCCGCCCGCGCCGTCATGGACCGCACTCCGCACGTCATGCTGGCCGGCGAAGGCGCCGGCCTGTTCGCCCATGATCAGGGGCTGGAGCCGATCGGCGACGAGGAAGCCTGGTTCACCCGCGCCGGCAAGGGCGAGGACAATCATCCGCCCGGCGGCCTCAGCCACGGCACCGTCGGCTGCTGCGTGCTGGACAGCCAGGGCCGTCTGGCGGCCGCCACCTCGACAGCGGGCGTCTTCGGCAAGATGCCGGGCCGTGTCGGCGACACCCCCATTCCCGCCGCCGGCACCTGGGCCGACGAGCACGCCGCCGTCTCCTGCACCGGTCAGGGCGAGTATTTCATCCGCGTCGCCGCCGCCGCCCGCACCGCCTTCGGCCTGGCCGCCAGTCAATCGCTCGCTGACTCTGCACAGGCGACCATCGACCGCATCGGCGGTCTGGGCGGCGACGGCGGCCTGATCGCGCTGGACCGCGAGGGCAACATCGCCCAGCCCTACAACAGCCAGGGCATGAAGCGCGCCTGGCTGACTGCGGACGGCGAGATCGGGGTTCAGGTCTTCGACCAGCCGGCCTGAGGCCCTACCCGCCGCGCTTCATTACAGAGCCGTAAGGTGCGCGGCGGGATTTGACGCTGATAGGGTCCGGCGACCTGCCCCCGGCGCGACCGGCGGGCGACCGGAACCTGACGCCCATGAAGACCCGCCTGATCCTGACCGCCTGCGCCTCGGCCCTGTTGCTGGGCCTGCCCGCCGCCGCCTTCGCCGACAGCGCGCCGCCCGCGACCGCCGCTGCTGCGGCCCAGGGCGGCGTCGCCGTGCCGCCGCTGGGCTTCAACAAGCGCGTCCTGGCCAACGGCATGGAAGTCTATACCGCCCGCGACGCCTCGACCTCGAACGTCACGGTCCAGGTCTGGTATCGCGTCGGCTCCAAGGACGATCCGGCGGGTCGTTCGGGCTTCGCCCACCTGTTTGAACACCTGCTGTTCAAATCGACGAAGAACATGCCGTCCGAGACCTTCGACCGTCTGACCGAGGACGTCGGCGGCATGAACAACGCCTTCACCGCCGACGACGTCACCGCCTATTACGAGGTCGTCCCCGCCAACCACCTGCAGCGCATTCTCTTCGCCGAGGCCGACCGCATGGGCTCCCTGGTCGTTGATCAGGCGACGTTCGAGTCCGAACGCGACGTGGTGAAGGAGGAATACCGCCAGCGGATTCTGGCCAGCCCCTACGGCCGCCTGTTCGGCCTGTTCACGCCCGAGACCATCTATCAGGCCCACCCCTATCGTCGCCCCGGCATCGGCTCGATCGAGGAACTGAACGCCTCGACGCTGGACGACGTGCTGCGCTTCCACGCCACCTACTATCGCCCCGACAACGCCATGCTGATCGTGGCCGGCAACTTCGATCAGGCCCAGTTGGACGCCTGGGTGGACGAATACTTCGCGCCGCTGAAGCGCCCAACGACGCCCATGCCGGTCAATGATGTGAAGGAGCCCGAGCCGACCGGCCCGCGCACCGCCACCTATTATGCGCCCAACGTGCCCCTGCCCGCCGTGGTCCTGGCCTGGAACACCGTGGCCTATCGTGACGCCGACCGCGCCGCCCTGACGGTGTTGGACGGGGTGCTGTCCACTGGCGAGTCGAGCCGCCTCTATCGCTCTCTGGTCTACGACCAGCAGATCGCGGCCTCCATCGGCTCCAGCCCCGACTTCGCCCAGCAGGCCGGCAACCTGACCGCCTACGCCATCATGGCCGACGGTCAGACGGTCGACGCCGGCAAGAGCGCGCTTGAAGCTGAAATCGCCCGCCTGCGCGACGCCCCGATCACCGCCGCCGAACTGAGCGAGGCCAAGAACGAGCTGGTCGCCAACGCCCTGCGCGGCCGCGAGAGCATCGACGACCGCGCCACCACCCTCGGCATGGCCCTGATCATGACTGGCGACGCGACCGCCGCCGACCGCGAGATCGCCGAGATCCAGGCCGTCACCGCCGCCGACGTGCAGCGCGTGGCCCGCCGCTATCTGACGCCGCAGCGCCAGATCACCATCAACTATCTGCCCGCCGACGACGAACATCCGGCCAGCGCGCAGAAGATGAACGTCGACGCCCCCGTCACCGTGGCCGAACTGGCCCCCGCCGGCCCGGTCGCCGTCCTGCTGCCGGAAGCCTAGCGCGCCCGCCTGCCGCAACCGGGCGCCGAAGTCGCCCCCGCCACCCCCGCCGTGGCCGACTTCCGCCTCGACAACGGCCTGCGGGTTCTGGGCGCCCCGACCCAGGGCCTGCCCCTGGTTTCGGCCCGCCTGAACCTCAACGCGGGCTCGGCCAACGACCCGATGGGCAAGCCGGGCGGCGCCTCCATGACCGCTGCCCTGCTGACCCAGGGCACGACGACCAAGTCGGCGCCCGAGATCGCCACCGCCATCGAACAACTGGGCGCCAGCATCGGCGCGGGCTCCGGCGCCGATTTCACCAATGTCTATGCCAATGCGCCCAAGGACGTGTTCGGCCAGACCCTGATCCTGATGGCCGATCTGGTGCGCAACCCGACCTTCGCCGCCGAGGAACTGGAGCGTCAGCAGTCGCAGACCCTGGACGGCCTGCGCGTCGCCCTGAGCCAGCCCGGCTCCATCGCCGCCCAGTCGGTCGGCCGCGTCATCTACGGCGCCGCCCCCTATGGCGCGCCGGGCAGCGGCACCCTGACCAGCATCCCCGCCCTGACGCGCGATGACGTGGCGGTCTTCCACTCCGATCGCTTCCGTCCGTCCCAGGCCACCCTGGTCTTCTCGGGCGACGTGACCCCGGCCGAGGCCCGCGCCCTGGCCGACGAGGCCTTCGGCGACTGGCGTGACGCCGGCCCCGCCCCGGCCGCCGTCGACAAGGCGGGCCAGGCCCTGGCGCCCCGCGTCGTCGTCGTCGATCAACCGGGTGCAGGTCAGGCCGCCGTCATCGCCGCCATCCGTGGCGTCAAGCGCACCGACGCCGACTACTTCCCCCTGACCCTGGGCAACACCCTGCTGGGCGGGGGCTTCTCGTCGCGCCTGAATCAGGAAATCCGCATCAAGCGCGGCCTGTCCTATGGCGCCCGTTCCTCGGTCGGCGCCCAGCAGGACGTCGGCGTCTTCACCGCCGCGACCCAAACCAAGAACGAGACGGCGACCGAGGTGGCCGACCTGATCCTGGCCGAGGTCGGCAAGCTGGGAACGACCCCGGCGACCGAGGCCGAACTGGCGCCGCGCCGCGCCGCCCTGATCGGCGGTTTCGGCCGCTCGCTCGAGACGGTGGACGGTCTGGGCGGCCTGGTGGCCAACCTGGCCCTCTATGACCTGCCGATGAGCGACCTGGCCGACTACGCCGGCCGCGTGCGCTCGGTCACGCCGCAACAGGTTGAAGCCGCCTTCGCCGGACACCTGCCGACCGATCAGGCCAGCCTGGTCATCGTCGGCGACGCGTCCAAGTTCATCGACGGACTGCGAGCCAAATACCCGAACGTCGAAGTCATCCCCTTGACCGAGCTGAACCTGGACAGCGCCACGCTGAAGTAGAGCGCTTCTATCCTCCCCTGTCGCCTCGCGACGGGGGAGGGGGACCGCGTAGCGGTGGAGGGGGCGA
>JALAGW010000069.1 GCA_022712235.1 Brevundimonas sp.
AAGCGGCCGAGGCTGCAAAGCGCGGGGCCGGGGCGGGTTGGGTGATTCCGGCCTCGACAAAGGTCCCTCGCGCCCGATTGTGCGGGTGGTCAGCTGCTTCGGCCAGGGTCAGGACCGGGGTGACGCAGGCCTCGGTTCCGGCGAAACGGGCGGCCCAGTCATCGCGGTCGCGCGCGGCGAACAGGGCGGCGAAGCGTGCCTGAAGCGTGGGCCAGTTCCCGCGATCAAACTGCGGCGCCTCGTCCGGCGTCAGGCCCAGACCCTTGATGAGGGCTGCGTAGAAGCGGGGCTCCAGCGCCCCCACGGCGACGAACCCGCCGTCCTTGCAGGCGTAGCAGCGATAGAAGGGCGCGCCGCCGTCCAGCAGGTTGGCCTCGCGCCGGTCGCTCCACAGGCCGCGCGCGCGCAGGGCGTGGAACAGGCTGGTCAGCAGAGCCGAGCCGTCGGTCATGGCGGCGTCCACGACGCGTCCGCGCCCGGTGGTCCTGGCCTCCAGCAGGGCCGCCAGGCCGCCGCTGACCCGCATCATGGCCCCGCCGCCGTAGTCGCCGACCAGGTTCAACGGGGGAGGGGGCGGCTGATCGCCAGCGCCCATCGGGTAGAGCGCGCCGGACAGGGCGATGTAGTTGATGTCGTGGCCGACCTGGTCCGCCATCGGCCCGGTCTGGCCCCAGCCGGTGACGCGGCCATAGACCAGGCGCGGATTGCGCGCGGCGCAGACCTCGGGGCCGAGACCCAGCCGCTCCATGACGCCGGGACGGAAGCCCTCGATCAGGGCGTCGGCGCTTTCGATCAGGCTCAGGACCCGGTCACGATCCTCGGGCGATTTCAGATCGACCGGCACGGCGGTTCGGCCGCGATGCAGGATCTCGCCGCCGACGTCGTCGAACACGGCGGCGGGCGCGTTTCCGCCGCGCGTCAGACGCAGCACCTCGGCCCCCATGTCGGCCAGCACCATGCCGGCGAAGGTGACGGGCCCCAGGCCGTCGATTTCGATAATGCGCAGTCCGGCCAGAGGTCCCATGGCGCGAAGCTAAGGCGGAAGGGCGGGGCGACGCCAGCCTGTTTCAGGCGACGGGGATAACCAGGGTCCGTACGATTTCCTCACAAAATGCGCATCTACCCGCGCTGCGGCCCTTGACCTCCATCCGCGAATGAACCAGAAACCGCCTCCGCAAACAGGCGCTGCGCTTGTTGGCGGGAAACCAATCCAAGTGGTTGATTTCAAAGAGTGTGCGCCCCTAGCTCAGTTGGTTAGAGCATCTGACTTTTAATCAGAGGGTCCTCGGTTCGAGCCCGAGGGGGCGTACCATCTCCCCTTTTTTCTGAGACGCCATGCCCGGCTGCGGAACGACCGCCTGCCGCCCTTGGTTCTGTTCAGGAAGTCCATGGGAGATCGGCCATGCCGCATCAGAACACCACCTCTTCCAAAGCCACGTCACAGAACGCGGTGAACGACCCGATCGCCCCCAACGATCAGGCGCGCGAACAGAATCGCTCGGTTCATCCCGAGCCGCGATCCTATGCCGCGCACGACGTCGTCGATTCGACCCTGGCCGGGCCAGCGGCGGGCGAGATGGCCGACTATGCCGACGAGGGCGACGCCCTGGGGATGGCGGGCCAGCAGCAGGGGCGCAACCACAACGCTCGCCCGATCCGCACCGAGGTCCACAATGGTCAGGGTCGCAAGACGCGTCAGGCCAACCACGAGCGGTTCGGTCGCCGGCCGCAATAGCCTTCACCGTGGGAGCGGGCCGTGGTCTAAGGCGGGATGCGCCAGATTACCCATGCCGTCGCCGTTATTTCTGTTTCCCTGATCCTGACCGGCTGCAACGCGGGCGCGTCTGCGCGCGGTGGAGCGGAACAGGTCGGCGCGGGGCTGGGCGACGCCGTCACGGCGCCGCTGGACGATCTGAACCTGCGCCGTCAGGAGATTCCCACCATCCTGCTGCAGGCGGAGAGCAATCCCTATGATCTGCGCAATCTGAACCACTGTCGGACCATCGCCGCCGAGATCGCGCGGCTGGACGAGGCCTTGGGGCCGGATACGGACGCGCCGCCGTCGCAGGACGGTTCCTATATGAGCGAGCGGGCGGCGGATGCGGCGGCGGGCGCCACGCTGGACGCCGTGCGCGGGGCCGTGACCGACTTCATCCCCGCGCGCAGCTGGGTGCGGCGTCTGAGCGGCGCGGACGCCCACAGCAAGCATGTGCAGTCGGCCATTCAGGCGGGGCTGCGCCGGCGCTCCTTCCTCAAGGGCGTGGGGATGCAGCGCAACTGCGCCCCGCCGGCGGCCCCGGCGGGCTTCGTGCCGCGCCAGACTCGTAGCCGAACGGGCGGCTAGGCCTTCAGGTGCCGGGCGCGGAAGTCGCGCCGGAACTGCTCGAAACGGCCTTCGCTGATGGCCTCGCGCATGGCGACGGTCAGGGCCTGGAAGAAGGCGATGTTGTGCCAGCTGAGCAGCACCTTGCCGAGGATCTCGTCGGCGCGGATCAGGTGATGCAGGTAGGCCTTTGAATAGTCGTTGGAGGCAGGGCAGGGCACGCCCATGTCCAGCGGGTCCTGATCCTCGGCGAAGCGGGCGTTCTTGATGTTGATCGGCCCGTCCCAGGTCCAGGCCTGACCGTGGCGCCCGGCGCGGGTCGGCAGGACGCAGTCGAACATGTCGACGCCGCGATACACCGCCTCGACCAGGTCGATCGGCTTGCCGACGCCCATCAGATAGCGGGGGCGGTCTTTCGGCAGGAACTCGGGGGCGAAGTCGAGGACCTCGCACATGGCCTCATGCCCCTCGCCGACGGCCAGACCCCCGATGGCGTAGCCGTCGAAGCCGATCTCCTGCAGCCGGTCCGAGGACTCGCGGCGCAGGTTCTCATAGGTTGAGCCCTGCTGGATGCCGAACAGGGCCTGAGCATCGCGCGTGCCGAAGGCGTTTTTCGACCGCAGGGCCCAGCGGGCTGACAGTTCCATGCCCTGACGGGCGCGCTTTTCCTCGGCGGGCCAGGCGACGCATTCGTCCAACTGCATGACGATGTCCGAGCCGAGGCGGTCCGCCTGAATCTGGATCGAGCGTTCCGGCGTCAGGACGTGCTTGGACCCGTCGATGTGGCTGGAGAAGGTGACGGCCTCCTCGGTCAGCTTGGAAATCCCCGACAGGCTCATGACCTGGAAGCCGCCCGAGTCCGTCAGGATCGGCATGTCCCAGCGCATGAAATTATGCAGGCCGCCCAGCCGCTCCATCCGCTCCGGGCCGGGGCGCAGCATCAGGTGATAGGTGTTGCCCAGGATGATGTCGGCGCCGGTCTGCTTGACCTGATCCACCGTCATCGCCTTGACCGTGGCGGCGGTGCCGACGGGCATGAAGGCGGGGGTGCGGATGTCACCGCGCGGAGTCTTGAGCACCCCGGTGCGGGCGCGGCCTTCGGTGGCGTTGATCTGGAAGGGAAAGGGCAACAGTGAACTCCGCTCATCCCGGCGCGGCCGGAATCGGGGAGTGCTCAACCACGGAACGGCCCGCCTGTCATCAGGGACTTGTGTGCGATCCTCCCCTGCGGAGCGGGGGAGGGGGAC
>JALAGW010000070.1 GCA_022712235.1 Brevundimonas sp.
CAGCCCCACGCCGTAGACGGGCTGGACGTGGCCGCCCTTGGCGTCGTCCACCAGATTGCGCAGATAGCCGAGATAGTTCTCGAGGATGTCCACCGCGCCCAGCCGGTTCAGCGCCCGCACCGTGTAATAGGCGTCGCGGACCCAGCAGAAACGATAGTCCCAGTTGCGCCCGCTCTCGGGAAATTCGGGCACCGAGGTGGTCATGGCGGCGACGATGGCGCCGGTTTCTTCATAGACGCAGTGTTTCAGGGTAATGGCGGCCCGGATCACCGCCTCCTGCCAGTCCAGCGGCACATAGAGGGTCCGCGTCCACAGCTTCCAGTGCCGGATGGTCTGCTCCAGCGCCGCCGCAACCCCCGCCGCGACGGACTGGTCATAACCCTCATCCGGGCCAAGGAAGAAGGCCAGTTCGCCTTCCAGCCGGAAGGTGCGTTCGGCCAGCACATGGGTCACGGGAGCGTTGGTCGTCAGCCGCAGGGTCAGGTCGGTGCACAGGTAGCGGATATGGTTGGAGCCCGAGGTCCAATCGGCGCGGCGCGCGCCCCAGTCCGCCGAGGGCCGCAGACGCACTGTGATGCGCGGCGCCCCCGACAGCGGCCGCACCACCCGCGCGAAAGCGATGGGGCGGTAGATGCGCGAGTGCTTCAGATGACGGGGCGCGAAGTCAAGAACCTCGACCGAGGCCCCGCGCTCGTCCGTCATCACCGTGCGCAGGACGGCGGTGTTGCGCACATAGGCCTGTTCGATCGACACTCGGTCGGCCAGTTCGATGGCCCAGAAGCCGTGGTCGGGATCGTCGCCGTCCATCAGGGCGGAGAAGACCGGATCGCCGTCCACGCGCGGCGCGCAGGCCCAGACGAAGCGGGCCTCGCGGTCGATCAGGGCGCTGACCGAGCAGTTGCCGATGGGGGCGAGGTCGAGGTTGGGGCGGCTCATGCGGCGCCTCCTTCAATCTGATCCAGCCAGTCGAGCACGGCGGCGACGTCCTCCAGCCGATAGCGGGCAGCCGTAGGCCGCTCGGCCCCGACAAGGACGCCGAACCCGCCCAGGGCCTCGGCCGCCTCAAAGCCATGCTCGTCGGTCAGATCGTCGCCGACCATGATGGGCACAGCCCCCTGGAACGGCGTCTCGGCCATGAAGGCTGTCAGGGCCGCGCCCTTGTCCGTGCCGGGGGTCTTCAGCTCCAGCACCATCGAGCCCGGCTGCAGGGCCAGGCCTGTCTCCTGCGCCAGCGCCGCCGCAAGGGCCAGAGCCTCGGTCGAGACGCCGGGCGCCTGGCGGTAGTGCAGACCCGCCGCCAGGGTCTTGTCCTCCACGATCACGCCCGGCCGGTCGGCGGCGAAGGCGTCGAAGGCCGCCACGGCCCGACGCACCGCCGGGTCCGGCGCCCGGTTGGCGAAGGTGCCGTCGCCGCGTCGCCTTTGCAGACCGTGCACGCCCGAGGCGGCGCGCGCGGCGCCGTCGCTGATGCGGTCGATCTCGCCGAGGGTTCGCCCGCTGACGATGGCGACGCGCCCGTCCAGCCGCTCCGTCAGCCGCCTCAGCACCTCGGTCCGGCGCGCATCCGGCCCCACCGCATCCGGCGTCGCCGCCAGGGGCGCCAGCACACCGTCCAGATCCAGAAACAGGGCGGGCTTTTGCAGGATGGCGGGCGGTTCAGGCAGGCGTGATGCGATCGCCCCGGATGCAGACAGCATAAGGTCCGGACTCGTTTCTTGGCTGTTGTCGAGACTGGTCTCAACGCGCAACGACCGGGATGGTTGTCCCCGCAGGTGACAATTCCGCCGCACCCTCGCCATTGTGCGAACAATCCAGATGGGGCAATTCGCGGATGCGCCACGAAGAACCGCCGCAGCGGTCCGGCGTTTCAGGAGCCTGCCCATGCCCAACACGCTTCACTCGTCGCCCGAGCAGATCGCCGCGATGACGGACCGAGCGCGCGAGGTCGTACGCCTGAACATTGAGGCCCTGGAGGCGCTGGAGCGCTCCATCGACGTTTCGATCGCGCGCGCCTGCGACATCATCCTGTCGCGCCCCGGCTATCTGGTGGTGACCGGCATGGGCAAGTCCGGTCACATCGGCGGCAAGATCGCCGCCACCCTGGCCTCGACCGGCACCAACTCCTTCTTCGTCCACCCGGCCGAGATGAGCCACGGCGACCTGGGGATGCTGCGTCCCGACACCACGCTTCTGGCCATCTCCAACTCGGGCGAGAGCCGCGAACTGCGCGATCCCCTGCTCTATTGCCAGCGCAACGACATCCCGGTCATCGGAATCACCCAGAGGGCCGGCAGCTTCCTGGGGCGGCACTCGGCCGTCAGCCTGACCATGCCCAAGGTGGCCGAGGCCTGCCCCAACGGCCTGGCGCCCACCACCTCGACCCTGATGACTTTGGCCATAGGCGACGCCTTGGCCATGGTGCTGATGGATCGCCGCGGCTTCACCCGGGAGGACTTCGGCCTGCACCATCCCGGCGGCGCCCTGGGCATGAGCCTGCAGAGCGTGCGCGAGTGGATGGGCGACAACGCCGCCACCCCAGCCAGCGTGCCGATGGACGCCGACTTCAGCGCCGTGGTCTCGGCCGTCTCGGCAGGCCGCAAGGGCGCTGTCGCCGTGCTTCATTCCGACGGGACCCTGGCGGGGATCATCACCGACGGCGACATCCGCCGCGCCTTCGCCCATGATATTTCGGCTATCCGCGCCGAGGACATCATGAGCCGCAGCCCGATCACCGTCGATCCCGACGCCCGCATGAGCGACGTGGTCGATCTGCTGAGCGCCAACAAGATCGCCAACCTGTTCGTGGTTGAAAACGAGCGCCCTGTCGCCATCATCCACATCGCCGAACTGATGCAGGCTGGCTACGTCTCCTGATGACCCGGGACATCCTCTTCGACGCCAGCCGTCTGCTGAGCCGCACAGACCGCAGCGCGCCGACCGGCGTTGACCGCGTCTGTCTGGCCTACGCCGAATGGCTGGTCGACCACCCCGACTACCGGATGGTGCCGGTCCGGTCGCGCCATGACCAACTGGCCATGGTCGATGATATCTGGTTCCGCGACTGCATCGTCGAACTGCGCCGGCGCTGGTCCGGTCAATCGACCAGCCGGGCGCTGAACGAAGCCGAGCGCCGCCTGTTCGCGGCCCTTCAGGCCGATCGGCCGACCGCCTCGGTCATGAGCGAAGCGCCCGACCCTGATCAGCCGAAACGCAAGAAGGCCCGCGCCTGGAAGCAGTATTTCCGCGCCAAGCGCGTCGCGGCGCCGCCGCCCGCCCGCCTCTATTTCAATGTCGGTCATACCAGCCTGAATACGCCCGACATCCTCGCCGGACTGGGCGCAAAGGGGATTGATCGCGTAGTCATGCTGCACGACCTGATCCCCATAACCCACCCGGAGTTCTGCCGGCCTGGCGATGGAGCGAAACACCGCAGACGCGTCATCACGGCCCTGCGGCACGCCTCCCGGATCGTGGTCAATTCCCACTATACCGCCCATGAGTTGCTGGCCTTCGCCGAACGCGAACGCCTGCCCGCGCCGCCGGTCGAGGTCGCTCACCTTGGGCTGGAGCCGATCTTCCTGACCCCCGAACCGACCGCCATTCGCCACCCCTACTTCGTTCACGTCGGGACGATCGAAGCGCGCAAGAACCTGGCCTTCCTGCTCACCATCTGGCGCCGCCTTCAGGAGCGCATGGGCGAGCAGGCCCCCCGTCTGGTGCTGATCGGTCGCTACGGGTGGGAGAACGAGGCTGTGCTGGACCACCTGCAACGTTCGCCCAACCTTCAAGGCCTGGTGCATCAGGCGGAGAATCTGCCGGACACGGCCCTCGCCACCCTGATGCAGGGCGCCCAGGCCGTCCTGGCCCCGTCGTCAGTTGAAGGTTTCGATCTTCCCGCTGTGGAAGCCTGCGCCCTGGGCGTGCCGCTGATCGCTTCCGACATTCCCGCGCACCGGGAACTGGTGCCGCAGGCGACCTTGATCGATCCTCTGGACGGCCTCGGCTGGCTGGCGGCGCTGGAAGCGGCGACCCGTCGCCGTCCCGTCGCCCCGGCCTATTCGGCGCCGACCTGGCAAGGCCATTTCCGATCCATCGAGGATCATCTGATGCCCCCACTGGCGGCGAACGCCTTAGCCGGGTAAGCATTCAGCGATAACTGAAGCAGAGCTGCAATGACCCGTACCGCCGCCAGTCTGATGATCGTCGCTCTTCTTGCCGGCTGCTCGACGCTGCCGCGCGACGGACCTTCCGGTTCTGGCGTGGTCAAGCACGCCAGCGGCCCTGAGCGTCAGGGCGACTATGCAATGGTCGATCTGGACTTCGCCATGAGCGAACGCCTGAAGGCGGCGCCTGCGCGGTCGTTCAGCACCCTGGCCCTGGCTTCAAGCGAGGCCCCGACCGACGTCATCGGCGTCGGCGACACCCTGGCCGTCACCATTTTCGAGCCCAGCGGCTCGCTGTTCGGCGCCAGCTCCGGCAGCAACGTCCAGTCCGGCAACCAGTCGCTGCCCCCGCTGGTGGTGGACCGCAACGGCGCCATCCCCGTGCCCTTCGCCGGCTCGGTCGCCGTCCAGGGCCTGACGCCGGCCCAGGCGTCGGCCGCCGTGCGCCGCGCGCTTATCGGCAAGGTCGGCAACCCCCAGGTCATCGTCACGACCGCTGGCAACACCTCCAACGCCGTCACCGTTCTGGGCGAGGTTCGCAATCCCGGTCGTCAGCCCCTGTCGGCCAATCACGACCGTATCCTGGATGTCATCGCGGCGGCGGGCGGCTCCTCGCGGTCAGTCTATGACGTGAACGTCCGCATCCAACGGGGCGGCCAGACCTATACGGCGCCGATGTCCATCGTCACGACCGAGTTCAACGAGAACGTCCGTCTGCAGCGCGGCGATCAGGTCAACCTGGTCTATCAGCCGCGTCGGTTCAGTTCCTTCGGCGCCTTTAACGCCGTCCGCCGCACCGACCTGCCGCCTGGCCCGCTGACCTTGGCCGAGGCGCTCAGCGGCGTCGGCGGCCTGGATTCCAACCTGGCCGACGCCAAATCGGTGCTGATTTTCCGCTTCGAGCGCCCCGAAGTGGCCCAGGCCCTGGGCGTCCAGCAGCCCGCCACGCCGCGCGGCGTGCCGGTGGTCTATCGTCTGAACCTGAACGAGGGCTCCGGCTTCTTCATCGCCAGCAACGTCCAGATCGAGCCCGACGACATCATTTACGCTCCGCGCTCCGGCGCCGCCGAGGCCCGCAAATTCTTCGAGTTCGTCCAGAGCGTGACGCGCGTCGTCTATGACGTCTCGGTCACCAGCGCGATCAACGTCGACTAGTTGATGCTCGGTCGCTTCGGACGCCGTCGCAAGGAGGCCCCGTCTGCGGAGCGGACACGCGAAGAGACCGAGGCGACGGCGTCGACAGCCGATCTTCTATCGCTGCTTCAGGCCATCGAAGAGACTGCGGGCCAGGTCTATGGTCGACACGGCCTGCCGCAACGTCCGGGGCACTACCGGCGCCCCGCCGACAGCGAGGCTTGGGAACCGCTCGGCGACGCCCTGACCCCTGCCGAGAAATGGGCGCTGATCAACGAATCGCCCGATGGCGGCCGTTGGCGTTATTCCGCCTATGAAGACCTGGGCGCGCACTCCGACATCGCCATCGTGCGCCAGGCCTCGGCGATCCTGGCGGCCTGCCAAGGTCTGCGCCAACGCCTGACCGAACATTCGTTCATCTCGGCTCAGGACCTGGCGGACTCCATCCGCCTGGGCGAGGCCTGGCACAGTCTGGTCGAGGAGGCATCTCATGATAATGCGCCCTCTCCGCCCCTGAAGTTCTTGCCGCCCCAAGACGCAGACTGATTTCGGCGCTGATCCGGGACCAAACAACTAAGCAAGTCCGGACTGTCGGCAATGGCGAAGCGACCGGAAGCCTCCTCAGAAGTCGAAATCGATCTGCCCCGGATGAACCTGCAGGAGCCTCCGGCGACGCTGCACCCGCTCTGTCGCCAGAGGCTCCTGCATAGTGGATGCCGGGGGCTGTAATGTGCCGGACAACCCCTTCGGCTTCTGCTTGCGCGGCATGCCGCACGGACGCACAGCGACCGGCGTGCGGAGTGACCTGGAGCTGCGCGTCTTCTTCCAGGCCGTGAGCTCGCTTTCCCACCAGCCTACCCGCCCGGGCGATAAGGCGACCGACTTAGGGAAAGTTCCGGCTCGTTGCAGCCGCCAAGCCGTCGAACGACTGAGTCCGGTCAGGTCGTGGACACGTGACCAGCTCAGCAAACGGTCATCCCGCCCGCCGACCTCGATCAGAGGTTTCTCGATCGGATCAGACAAGGCGTCTGGCCTCCGCCGCTGCGGGGGCGCTCCAGTGTCCTTCTGAAGTCTCGGACACGACCGACTTTCGCAGAACCTTAACCGGCGAAGTTTCCGCCTTCGACGTCGCTTTCGACAAGTTCGACTTCTTTCTCGGGCGTGCTCTCGGCCGCCCTCGAGCCGGCTTCCCGGGGGTGTGCGGGCCGTGCGGCGCCAGCAGAAGCTCCTCGCAGGCCCGCGCCGTCATCCAGGCTAGGACCACGCCTTCCGGCCAGCCGACCCGGCCACGCGATATCCGCACCGGCCGGGGAAACAGGCCGTCGCGGCGCATGCGCCACACCGTGCTGGCCGGCCGTCCCGTCGCCGCACGAAAGGCTTCTTCGGTCAGGAGCCGGCGCTCGACCGGACCCGGCCCTGCAGGAGGCGGCGGATCAACCATGGCGCCGCGAACGGGCGGCGGCGGGCGCGCCCTGCCGCACCTCGCCTATCTGGTCCCGCGCCCAGAGCGACAGCAGGCTCCGCGGGTAGTAGGGCCGAGACCTCACATGCCGGCAAGGGGGCCCCTTGGCGCCCGTCGACCACAGCCGGGCGAGGGTGGCCGGCCGCATGGGCAGACCCAGGGCGGTCAGGAAGGCCGACGCCTCGGCCCGGGTCAGGAGGTCGTCTCCGCCCTCCAGACCCAGCTCAAGCAGGCGTTCGCCGCGTATCATGGCGCCCTCCCCGGCCGGCAGTCCGCCCGGCTGCGCACCGGCCGGCCCGCCACCCGCGCCAGGAAACAGTCCAGGACCGAGACGACGTAGGCTTCGGTTTCGGCGATCCGCGGCACCCCGCCGGCCTTTTCCACGCGACCGGGTCCTGCGTTGAAAGCCGCCAGCGCCAGTCTGAGATCCTGAAACCGCCTGATCTGGGCGGCGAGATAGGCGGCCCCGCCCATGAGGTTTTCGGCGGGGTCGAACCGATCCTTTACGCCGAGATCCGCCGCCGTGCCGGGCATGAGCTGGGTGAGCCCAGCCGCCCCCGCGCTGGAAACGGCGTCGGCGCGCCAGGCGGATTCGACCTGGACCAGGGCGTCGAGCAGGCGGGCGTCGAGGCCGTGCCGCTCCGCCGCGGCCCGGATGAGATCGGCATAGGGTCCGTCGGCAGCCGCGCCTGGATCCTGCTCGTCTCCCTCCCGCTCCACCTCTTGGATCACCTCCCCGGGAAAGAGCGCACCGCCCGCCCGCGACCAGTCCGCCGTCTGCTCCGCGGACTGGGCCTGGGCGTGGGCCGCCCCGCACAGGAGGGCCATACCCGCCAGGCTCGCCAGCATCCCCCTCACCATGATCGCACCAGTCGGTAGGGGCCTTCCAGCGCGGCCGTGGACACCGGCCCGAAGCTGCGGCTGTCGAAGCTGCGGGCGGTCTCGCCCAGGACCAGCCATTGATCCGGGCCCAGTCGCCGGCATCCGGTCCAGACGCGGGAAGCGTCCTGCAAAGGCGGAATGTCGAGGACGAGCCCGTCCACCGCCACGAGCCCTGTCTCACGGGCGCAGACCTCGGCGCCCGGCGCTGCCGCGATGCGCTTCAGAAGCCGCTGCCCCGGGGGATAGCCCAGGGCGAGAAGACGGGGGCCCGCCGAGGCCGGCGGGATCACGGCCACCACAGCGCCAGGGCTGAAGGCCGCCCCCGAGGTCCGGCGGTAGAGGCCGCGCGGCAGGCTGTGGGATTCGTTGATCAGCAGGAGGGGCGCGGCGGAACGCGCGTCCGCGACCCGGAAAAGGCCGACCACCATCAGGCCAAGAGCCCCCCGCGATGAGGATCCGCCCCTTCATGGCGCGTAGGCCTCCAGGACCAGATCGCGCGTGAGCAGGACGCGAACGGCCGACCCCGGCTCGACCCGCACGACCGGCCGCACCTGTAGTTCCCGATCAACGAGGCGCCCGCCGACCTGGGCGCCCTCGATGGCCGCGGCGTTCCCCGCGTCCGCCATCCATGAACCGCCCCGGTCCCGCGCCCGGTCCCGCGCCGCCTGGCCCAGGGTGGTGATCGCTCCCGCCGCCAGCACCCCGGTCGCCAGGGCGCCCAGCCGACGGTCTGTCCGGCCGGGAAGACCCACGGCGCCCTGGGCGTCTACGCCCGGCTCATCGCCTAGCCCGATGCTCTTGCCGCTGGGCAGGATCAGTCGCGTCCAGGTCAGGAAGGCGCGCCGGTCGCCATGAAGTCCGGCGCCCTCGTGTCTGCCGATCAGGCGACTGCCCTGGGGAACCAGAAGATGACGCCCGGCCACCGTGTCGAACAGGTCGCGGGTCACGACCGCCGTGACCGGTCCCGGTCGGCTGGTGTCCACGGCCGTCAGCAGAAGGGCCGGAATGACGTCGCCCGCCTTGAGCTCGAAAGGAGAGGCGGGCGGGATGAGCCTGCTGCGATCCGCTGGCGACGGCGCGTCGCCGACCGGCTGCGGCGTCGGAGATTCTCCCCGACTCGGAGAGGCGAAGAAGAGATCGGAGCGGGCCGCCGCGAGACGCGCCTCGCCCCGACCCGAGCGCCCCGGGGCCGCAGACGGTCGCGCGCTGGACCGGTCCGTCGGCCCGGCGCGCGCCTCTTCCCTCACGACGACCTGGCGATCCTCGGCCGACCGCGGCTCAGGCAGGCGGTCATAGGTGGCGGGCTGGCCGGTCACGGCCTCTGCAGGCCGCACATCCCCCCTCGCCTGGTCTCCGGTCTCCGCCTGCCGTCGTGTCTGCTCCGCCTCGCGGAGTTCGGGCTGGACCACAAAAGCCCAGGCCAGGGCGCCGGACAGGACCAGGGCCGCCCCACCGACGACGATCCGGACCGCGCCCGCCCTCAGACGCACCGCGCGCGGCCGGGGCGCCCGGCCGTCCAGGCCTGCCGCCGGTTGCTTGGCCCCGGCCGCGGGGTCGCCAGCGGCGGAGGCCGGACCTGGCTGGTCGAAATCCGTCATGGCCGGTCCTCCGCCAGTCGCTCTACCTTCACGCCTCTGGCCTGCCCCTCCATGCGCAGCTCGGCGCGGTCGAGAAGGCCGTCCATGACCAGCATGCCGTTCGCCTGGCGGTAGCCGGTCATCTGTCGGCCGCCGTCGGCGCCCAGGGCGAAGAGCGCCGGCGCCGACCCTGTGCGAGCGGAGGCCGGCAGGACGAGAAAGGTCCGCCGTCCGTCGTCGAACACCGCCGTCGGAGCCCAGGACGGCGGTCGGCGACCGGCGTCGATGCGATAGCGGGCGTTGAACGTCTCCTGCGCCCCCGCCTCCCCGGCGCCCTGATCCCCGGCGTCCGCGATCTCCGCTGTGGACGGCGCCGCTTCAGGCGGCGGCACGCCGTCATCCTCCCAGGCCACCTCGCTGTTGAAGCTCGCCGGTCCGCCGCTGCGAAGCGACACCTGGTAGAGCCCTCGGCTGGTGGTCAGGACGAGGTTGGTCGCCAGACCGCGTTCGAGCGGCTTCAACAGGACATGGACCCGCGCGGTCGCCCCCTCGCCAGACCGGGCCTCCCCCACCTGCCAGCGCAGCGTATCGCCCGCCGCCTTGGACAGGAGGGTTTCTCCCGGCGCCAGGGTGAGGGTGGTGACGCGCAGGGGCGCCGTCCACACCTCATAGACCCGACCCGGCCGCCGTTCGAAGACCTGGGCCCCGCCGACGAAACGGTCGGCCTCGGACCGGGTGCGCGCCGCGAGGTTCGCGGCCGCGACGGCGGGCGCCCCCTCGCCGGCGACCGCCGGACGACCGACAGGCGATGCGGACGACGGCCGCCAGGGTCGCGCCGTCGAGGTCTCGGCCTCGACCCCGGCTTCAATCCCGACCTCGACCTCCGCCGTGGCCTCGATCACGGCCGCCTCCGCCACGACGGGCGCTGACGCGAGGGGCGGGGCGATCTCCACAGGCGCCGGAATCCTGTTCCCGGCGGCGGCGCAACCGCCCGCCAGCAGGGTCATGGCGCAGGCGATCAGGAGGCGTCGGGTGTCCATGATACGTCCTCGATCTTCAATCCAAGGGGGTTCTTCATCAGCTCGGCCTCGGTGCGCGGCGCCTGTCGGCCCGTTGTGATCAGGGCCCGCCAGCGCTCGGCGCCCGCGCTCTGTCCGTTGAGGTAGCGGGTCTCCCGCCACTGCAGGTCATAGGTGCGCCCGGTGCGTCTCACGACGTTGAGGACCTCCACCGTCACGGCCTCACGGCCGGCCTCGGCGAAGGGGTCGTGGGCCTGCGCCCAGGCGTTGAGAAAGGCAGCGGCCCGCGGCGACCGCAGGTCATAGGCCCTCAGCCAGTTCTGGCGGATGACGATGGGATCCATGCTCTTGGAGCGGACGTCGCGCACCCAGCCGGCGAGGGCGTGGCCGATCTGGGCGTCGGTCGGTTCGTAACGGCCGTCGAGCGCCGTGATCTTCTGGGTCTCGCCCCATTCCGAGACCTCCACCACGAAGGGGCGGACCACCGCCCGGTCCGCCTGCACCCACCACCCCGCGCCGAGGAAGGCGGCCAGGGCCAGGTTGGCGACGGCCATGCGACGCCAGTTACGGGCGTGGACCAGGGTCAGGCCCATGCGGTCGTCCCAGGCCTGACCCGCCCTCTGATAGGGGGTGGCCCGGGGCGCGCCGCACGCCACGGAGCGGTTCCGGAAAAAGGGAAGCATGTCAGGCGTCTCCGGACTTGAGGTTGGGGGCCAGACCGCCGCCGCCGGCTTCATTGGCCGGCAGGAGGCTGCGGCCGGCGTTGGCGACGAAGAAGGCCTGGAGGGCGGCGTGACGTTCGCCGCGTTTCGGCTTTCCGGCGGCGGGCTCGGGCTCGGCCAGGGCGCGATGGAAGTCAGCCTGCGCCTTGCGCCCCTCTGCGGTCGGCGTGGTCGGACCCGCCGCCTTCCCGCCCGAGGACGGCCCGGGACCTGATGACGGTCCTGAATGCGGTCCAGGTCCGCCGGACGGCGCCCCGCCCCCGCCGCCCGGCGGCGCAACCCCGCGCCCGGATGAAGCGCCGGAGGCGGCGCGCGCCGCGCCGGCCTTGCCTGCGGCTGCGGAACCCAGGCCGACAAGGCCCGCTCCGGCCAGCAGGCCGCCGCCGGCCACCGCGAGGCCCCCGGTCAGGGCCGCGCCGGCGCCGAGCGCCGGACCGCCGGTGACCAGGGCCGCCGCGAGATTGGGAATGAAGACCGCCAGCATGGCCAGGAGGATGGCGGCGACGAGGATGCTCAGGGCCTCGTAGACATCAGGATTGGTCGAGGGCTGGAGCTGGTCAAAGACCGTCCGGGCGCCCGAGACCACGATGGCCAGGGCCAGGACCTTCAGCCCGGCCGAGACGACGTAGCCGAGCGGCCGTTCGGCGAGAAAGGCCGACTTCGACCATATGCCGAAGGGCAGGAGGACGAAGCCGCCCAGGGTGACGATCTTGAACTCCAGCAGGGCGACGATGATCTGCAGGGCCAGGACGGCGAAGGCCAGGAGGATGCCGATCATGGCGAGGCCGAGGATCAGGGCGTCAGCGAGGTTGCCGACCACGTCCAGAGGATTGTCGACCGGCGCCGGGGTCTCGCCCAGGGCCTTCACGATGGACCACCCCTGGGCCAGGACCGCGCCGGGGTTCAGGAACTCCTCCCGCTCGAGCGAGCCGCCGCCCGCCGTCAGACCCAGTTCGACGAAGCCCCCGTAAAGGGTCTCCGACAGGGCCTGCCAGTCGTTGATCAGCCAGGCGAAGAAGCCGATCAGCAGGACCCTGGAGAAGGCGCCGGCGAGCAGGTCCCGTCCCGGCGAAAGGGCCCATTGAATTCCGGTCAGGGCGACCACCAGGACGATCATCAGGCCGAACACCCCGGCCACCGCCCCTTCCAGGGCCGAGAAGCCGGCCGTGACAGTGTCCGAGAAGACCACCATCAGGTCGTTCGGGGTCTGGACGCCGACGGTCATCCTCCCCGCCTCCCGCGCGGCAGGGGCTCGAACCGGGGCGCCGGCGGCGGCGGCGCCTCCCGTCCCCAGGCCCGACGCCGGTCCGCGTCCCCCGCAGCGCGATCCGCGCCTTCCCGGGCCGCGGCCTCCGCCAGAAGCCGGGACTGGGCAGCAGCCAGGGTGCGCAGCGCCGCGAGATCCTCGGCCAGGACCGCCAGGAGTTGGTTGGAGGACTGGATCGCCGACGTCTGGCCTCCGGCTGCATCGCTGGCCGCCAGGGCCCCGGCGAGGCGGGCGTCGCGGCCCTCGCCCAGACGCTGGAGCTCTGCGGCGGTGCGCGCGAGATCCGCCGCCGTGCGCCGCGCATTTTGCGTGCGCGCTTCGCCCTCGGCCAACAGGTCCGCAAGGTCCGCACCCGACAGGTCGTCCGGATAGAGGGCGCGCATCTGGCGATCGAGATCGGCCACCGTGGCGGCCAGCCCCTGGGCGCTCCGCGCCAGGGCGGCCATGTCCCGCGCCGTCGCCGAGGATCCAGCCAGGTGGCTGTAGGGCGAAGCCGCCAGACTGCGCGCCTCATGGGCGAGGCTCTCCAGCTGACGCGCGGTCTGGAGGGCGTTTTCCAGATGATTTCTGGGGTCGAACACCACCACCTGAGCCGCGGCCGGGACGGTCCCGGCGAGCAGGAAGCCGCAAGCCGCGACGAGGATGCGGCGGCTATTCGGCCGCGAGCGGACGCGCAAAGGCGTCGAGGACGGACTCCACATTCTGCACTCCCTTGGCTGTGAGGAATTCCCGCGCGAATCCAGCCGCGCCTGCTCGCGCGAGAACCGCGTCGATGAGGGCCTGGTCCTCCGGGCTCCCCGCGCCGCACAGCGCCAGGGAGACGCCGCCGAGGCGCAGGTCGAAGAGCCGCCGCCCGCGCGGCTGGCGCCAGTAGTAGGCGCGCCGGGGCGTGGCGAAGGCGATCAGCTCCCTCTGGCGCCGGCTCAGGCCGAAGGCGCGATAGAGGTCCGCCGAAGCCGGCTCGAGCGCCCGCGGATTGGGCAGGAAGACCTGGGTAGGGCAGTTCTCGATCAGGGCGGCGGCTATGGCCGAGGCGGCCACGTCGTCCAGGCTCTGGGTGGCGAAGACCACCGCCACGCGTTTCTTGCGCAGGGTCTTTAGCCATTCGCGGATGCGGGCCGCGAAGAGGCTGTGGTCAAGGAAGAGCCAGGCCTCGTCGAGCACCAGAAGGGTCGGCCGCCCATCAAACCCCCGCTCAAGGTCATGGAAGAGGGCGGAGAGAACCGGAACCACCGCAGAAGGCGTCCCCATCAGGGTCTCCAGCTCGAAGGTGTCGAAGGGGCTGTCGCCCTGCCCCGTCTCCACGCCGTCGAGCAGGTCGTCGTGCGGCCCCCTCAGGGTCAGGGGCTCGAGCGCAGCCGCCAAAGCCGGGTGCTGCACCAGGGCGTGGAAGACGGTCAGGGTGCGCTGGTCGACCGGGGCGGCGGCCATGGCGCCGAGCGCCGACCAGATGGCGTCCCGGACTTCGGGCACGGCCTCCAGGCCGGCGTGACGGGCGCAGTCGGCCAGCCACTCCGCCGCCCAGGCCCGTTCGCCCGCCTCGTCGATCCGCGCCAGAGGCTGAAGCCGCACGTCCCCGCCGGGCTCCAGGCTGCGCCATCGCCCGCCTGCCGCGAGTGTGGCGGCCCGGGCCGACCGCCCCTTGTCGAAGAAAACCACCCGGGCCCCGGGATAGCGAAACCACTGCAGGGCGAGGAAGGCCAGGAGCACGCTCTTGCCGGCCCCGGTCGGCCCCACCACCATGGCGTGGCCGACCTCGCCGACATGGAGGACGAGGCGAAACGGGGTGGAGCCGAGGGTGCGGGCCACCGCCAGGGGCGGCCCCTCGAGCGCGGCGTCGCCTTCCGGCCCGGCCCAGACGGCCGACACCGGCAGGAGGTCGGCCAGGTTGAGGCTGGAGATCATGGGCCGCCGCACGTCGGCATAGGGTTCGCCCGGGATCGACCCCAGCCAGGCCTCGACGGCGTTGAGGTCCTCGACCCTCGCCACCAGGCCCTGGGCGTTGAGCGCCGCCTCGACCGCCCGCGCCCGCGCCTCCGCCCTGTCGGCGGTTTCGCCGAGGACGCTGACGGTCAGGCTGAGATAGCCGTAGGCGCAGGCGTCGGCGCCGAGGGCGGCCAGGGCGGCGTCGCACTCCCCGGTCTTGCCGATCGAATCCGTGTCGAGGAGGGGCGTCTCCTCCTTGGTGATGGCCTCGCGCAGCAGTACCCCGAGGCCCTTGCGCTTGGCGAACCAGCGCTTGCGCATCCGCACGATCTCCAGTTCCGCGCCGGTCTTGTCGAGGGCGATCCACCGCGCCGTCCAGCGATAGGGAAAAGGCAGGGCGCCGAGACTGTCGAGCAGGCCGGGACGGGTTGTCGCCGGCAATCCGCGCACCGAGACCACCTTCAGCCACCGGCTCCCCAGTCGCGGCTCTGTCCCCCCGGTCAGGGCGGCGTCCGCCAGCAGGACGTCGAGGAACATCGGCGTGTCCGGAGGCCGCACGGTCATGGCCATGGGCGAGACGCAGGCGTGGAGCCAGGTCAGAAGCCCCTGGTCGTCCAGCCGCTCGATCTCTGGCAGGGCGCCCGCGAGAAGATCGAAGGTCGCCTCGACCTCCCGCTCGAAGAGGGCGAGCGTCTGGCGCCAGTCCGCCCCCGTGCGCGACAGGCCGTCGAACAGCCAGCGCTCCAGGCGGCGCGTCTCGTCCCCCGGCGGCAGCCAGGTCAGGGCCAGGCGGAAGTCGGTCTCGAAGGCGGGGTCCGCGCTTTCGAAGCCTTCCCGCCGCTCGGCGTCCGCCAGCCAGGCGACGTCGATCGAAAAGGCGCTTTCCGGATAGGCCGCCGCCGATCGCCGGCTGGCCTCCACGTGGAGGCACCAGCCGTCTCCCAGGCGACGCAGGGCGTTGTTGAGCCGGGCGCGGACCGCCATCAGTTCGGTCTCCGACGCCGATTCCAGATCCGGTCCCCTGAAGCGGAAGCCCGTGGTGAAGGCGCCGTCCTTGTTCAGGACCACGCCCGGCGCGACCAGGGCGGCCCAGGGCAGGTGGTCGGCGAGGGCGGCGGGCCTGCGGCGATGTTCGTCGAGAAAGCGCATCCCGCCCTCAGGCGTCCAGGTGGCCGGGACGCGCGAGATGACGCCGCAGCACTTCGAAGAAACGACGGTCATGGCGCGCAGCCCACAGGCCCACGGCGTGGGCCGCGGCCCACCAGAGCAGCCCGAGCCACCAGATGCGCAGGGCCAGGCCCAGCACCATGGCGATGGTGCCCATGACCACGGCGTAGTCGCGGGGCATGCCGGCCATCAGGACGGGTTCGGTCAGGGCCTGGGCGACCGGCAGGTCCCAGCCTTCCGGGCGGGTCTCGATCTCTGCGGACATCAGCCGATCTCCAGGCCGCCGGCGAAGCCGAAGAAGTCGAGGAAGAAGGTCGATGCAGCGAAGGCGATGCAGAGGCCGAACAGGATGCTGAGCGCCCGCCGCATGGAGGAGCCGTTCTCGCTCATGGCCACGCCGGCTCCGAAGACGACCACCGCCACCACGGCGGCGGCCTGGACCACGGGGCCGGTGATGGAGGTCACGACCTGCTGCAGCGGCCCCTCCCAGGGCATGCCCGATCCGCCGGCCCAGGCGGGCCGGGCCGCTGCGGCAAGGCTCGCCGCGACTGTGACCCGAAGAACAACTGAAACAGAACAACGCATGACGAATGTCCTTTGCTTTCGCGATGACCCGAAAGGTCTCGAACAAAGCCAAGCAAACTTACCCGCAGGACGTCAATAGTTATTCACAAGACTGTGTATTGACTTGGATTAGACTTATAATGACTTGAAATAGATTCGCTTCAGATTCGATGTTGCGCTTTGTTTTTCAACACTCTCACGACCCGATCGACTTGCGTCGACTTGCGGGCGACTTGTTTCAACACCCTCATCCGACTTGCAGGCGCCCCGCAAAACGCGCGTCAGCGAGGCGGCAGGACTGTAAATGGCAAGGTCCGACATCGGCGCCCGCTCGCAGCACGGACGACCTTGCCCCCCGCACACCTCTCAAAACGAGCATGGCCGGACGCGACCGACGCGACCCCTCAGGCCACCTGAAGCAGGCGCACCCCGTGCTCGCCGGTCGAGGCCTCGCCCGGCTCCACTGCGACCATCCCCTCGACGCGACGCCCCGTGGCGGTCCTGCGGACATGGACGATGAGATCCACCGCCTGGACGATCAGCCGGGTCGGGGCCTGGCTGACCACCTCGCCGAGCAGGTCCTCCAGCCGTCTCACCACGTCCTGGGCCGAATTGGCGTGCACCGTGGACAGGCCTCCCGGATGGCCGGTGTTCCAGCTCTTGAGCATCTCCAGAGCCGCCGCCCCGTCCCGCACCTCGCCGATGATGATGCGGTCCGGCCGCATCCGCAGGGCGTCCCGCACCAGGTCGGCGACCCCGATCACGCGGGGCCGTCGGCGCGTCAGAACGGACACCAGGTCCCAGGCCGCGCACTGCAGCTCCGGCGTGTCCTCGATCAGGAAGACCCGATCCTCTGCAAAGGCCGGCTCGGCCAGGACAGCGTTGGCGAGAGTGGTCTTGCCGGACCCCGTTCCGCCCGAGATCAGGATGTTGCGCCGGTCGACGGCCGCGTCCTTCAGGGCCTCGGCCTGGGCCGGCGACATGACGCCGCCCCGGACATAGTCGTCCAGCCGCCAGATGAGCGCCGGTCGTTTGCGGATCGACCAGGCCGGTCCGGTGGAGACCGGCGGCAGGACCGCCTGGAAGCGCTCGCCGCCGCCCGGCAGCACGCCGGACACACGGGGGTCGGCGGCGTCCACCACCTCCCCGACATGGTCGGCGACCAGTCGCACGGCCCGGTCCCGATCCCCGGCGGACAGCCGCACGCCTGTGTCAAACCGCCCCCGCTGCAGATGATCGAGGACCAGCCGGCCGTCGGGATTGGCGAGGATCTCGACCACCTGGGGATCCGCCAGCGCCGCCAGCGCCGCCTCGCCCAGGGCGTGCCGCAGGGCCTCCAGCCGCCGCGTTCCGGCCAGGGGCGGCTCAAGGCTCACGCCCCCGGTCCGGTCATGCCGTCGGACGCCGGCCGTCCCATGACGATCCGGCGGGCGGCGTCGTCCAGGAGGCGGTCGATGCGTCTTTCCACCGCCGCCTGCACCGTCGGGTCCGAGTCGGTCGGCGTATCCGGCAGGCGCAGGAAGAAGGCGCGGGCCACCTCGACCAGAAGCTCCTGGACGATCTGCATGTCCCGCGCAGTCGCGCGCATATGATCCCGCAACGAACGCTCCAGGGTTTCGAGACGATCCTCGGGATCCGCCCGCGGATTAAGCTGGAGACCCCGGGCGATGGCGCGGCCGGCCGCCTGGCTGAGGGGCATCCGGTTCGCCCGCGCCTCGCGCGTGAGGCCCGTCACCACCCTCGGGTCATTGAGATAGACCTGCACCCTGAAGGTCTCGACCGACTTGCGCATCAGGCTCCGCCTCCCTGCAGCTGATCGAGCGCGGCCCGCCCCCGGTTCAAGGAGGGGGCGGGGGCGATCGCCGGGCGAGAGGCGGGCGCGCGGGCCGCGCGCGCCTGCGGCCGTATCCGGCGTGAAGTGGCGGGCGCGGGGG
>JALAGW010000071.1 GCA_022712235.1 Brevundimonas sp.
GGCGCAGTAAGACTTCTTTCCTCCCCACGCGTGGGGAGGAAAGAAGTCTTACTGCGCCCAGCTCGGGGCGCGCTTGTAGCGGAAGGCGCGGACGCCTTCCTGGCCTTCTTCCGAGACGCGGGCGCGGGCGATGCGCTTGGCGGTCTCTTCCAGCAGGCGATGGTCGATGGCCTCGCCCGCCACGTCGTTCACCAGACGCTTGGCCTCGCCCATGGCGCCGGGAGCGCAGGTCGTCAGGCTGTCGGTCAGCATGGAGATGAACTCGTCCACCGAGCCTTCCGGCAGGACTAGGTCGATCAGGCCCGCGTGGGCGGCGTAGTCGGCGTCGAAGATGTTGGCCGTCAGGAACAGCTGGCGAGCGCGGCGCGCGCCGACGGCCTCGATGACATAGGGGGCGATGGTCGCCGGGATGAGGCCCAGCTTGACCTCGGAGAAGGCGAAGCGCGCGCCCTCGACCGCCACGGCCATGTCGCAGGCGGCGACGATGCCCGCCCCGCCGCCCATGGCCGCGCCCTCGACCAGGGCCACCGTCAGGGCCGGCACGTCGTGCAGGGCCTTGAGCATTTTCGCCAGGCCCATGGCGTCGTCACGGTTGTCGGCCTCGGACCAGCCCGCGGCGTCACGCATCCAGTTCAGGTCGGCGCCCGCGCTGAAGGTGCCGCCCGCGCCGCGGATAAAGACCACGCGCACCCGGTCGGCGCCGTGCAGGGTCTCGAAGGCCTCATAGAGGGCGGCGATGGTGGCGGCGTCGAAGGCGTTCTTCTTCTCGGGACGGTTGATGGTCACGAAGACCACGCCCGACGGCAAGGCGTCGATCTTGACCAGCTCATTGTCCGCGTCCGGCGCCGGATCGGCGACGAAGGGATGGGCGATGGCGTTGATCTCGGCCGCCTCGGCATCGGTGACGTCCAGGGCGTTCAGCTCTTCTTCAGTCGGCTTTTGGTCAGTCATGGTTGGCTCCTTGGCCGATAGAACGCTTCAAACGTCGTCCCTCTCCCTTGCGGGAAAAGAAGAGACTTACACAGGGTCGCAGCGATTGGCGCGAACAGTCTTTCCATCCTGCTCGACACGCAGCGAGATGCCGGCGACGGGCGACAGGCGCAGGGTCTGGACCAGGGTGTGATCGCCCTCGGAGGACTGGTTCTCCAGCACCACACGGATGGCGTCGCCCTCGCCTTCGAGGACTTCCAGGGCCACCAGCTTGGAGGTGTCCTCATAGCCCTTGATCTCGTTGGCCGTGATGACGAAGCGCGTGCCGCTCTCGTCCTTGGCGCAGCCGTCGTCACTGTAATCCCAGTTCCCGCGATAGCCGACGGGGAAGACCGCCTCGGAAGGCTCGCCTGCGCGCGCAGCCTCTTCCTCGGCAGCCGAGACCGGCTCGGTCTGCGGTGTCGCCGCGGCCGCCGACGGGGTTTCCGCCGCCTCGGGCGCCTTGGAATCAGCCTGCGATCCGCAGGCCGCGAGCAGCATGGTCAGGGCGATGAGCGTTGCCGTCTTCTTCATGTCACTGTCCTTGTCGTTCAGATTTCGATCCCGCAGCGAGATCATCGACGCGACACTCTCAGCCGTGGGCTCCGGCTTCAAGCCGTTTTTTGAACACTGTGTATTTTGCCGTCCTACATCCGGAACACGCCGAAGGTGGTTTCGGGGATGGGGGCGTTCAGGCTGGCGCTGATGGCCAGGCCCAGGACGTCGCGCGTCTGGGCCGGGTCGATGACGCCGTCGTCCCACAGGCGCGCGGTGGCGTAATAGGGATTGCCCTCGTCCTCGTATTTCTGGCGGATCGGCGCCTTGAAGGCCTCGGCCTCCTCAGGAGTCCACGTATCCGCGTCGCGGTGGACGGTGGCCAGGACGCTGGCCGCCTGCTCGCCGCCCATCACCGAGATCCGGCTGTTCGGCCAGGTGAAGAGGAAGCGCGGGGAATAGGCCCGGCCGCACATGCCGTAGTTGCCGGCGCCGAACGAACCGCCGATCAGGACGGTGAATTTCGGAACCTCGGCGCTGGCGACGGCCGTCACTAGCTTGGCGCCGTGCTTGGCGATGCCCTCGGCCTCGTACTTGCCGCCGACCATGAAGCCCGAGATGTTCTGCAGGAAGAGCAGCGGAATCTTGCGCTTGCAGGCCAGTTCGATGAAGTGCGCGCCCTTCTGGGCGCTCTCGCTGAACAGGACGCCGTTGTTAGCCAGGATGGCCACCGGCTGGCCCCAGATGCGGGCGAAGCCGCAGACCAGGGACGTGCCGTACAGGGCCTTGAACTCGTCCATCTCCGAGCCGTCGACGATGCGGGCGATGACCTCGCGCACGTCATAGGGGGCGCGGACGTCCTCAGGGATGATCCCGTACAGTTCGGCCGGATCATAGGCCGGGGCGCGCGGCTCGCGCACGTCCAGCGGCTGGGGCTTGATGGTGTTCAGGTTGGCGACGATGGAGCGCACGATCTCCAGCGCGTGCTCGTCGTTCTCGGCCACGTGGTCGACCACGCCGGACTTGCGCCCGTGGGTCTCGGCGCCGCCCAGTTCCTCGGCCGAGATGACCTCGCCGGTCGCGGCCTTCACTAGCGGCGGGCCGGCCAGGAAGATGGTGCCCTGATTGCGCACGATCACCGTCTCGTCGGACATGGCCGGCACATAGGCGCCGCCCGCAGTGCAGGAGCCCATGACGCAGGCGATCTGCGGGATCGACTTGGCCGACATGCGCGCCTGGTTGAAGAAGATGCGGCCGAAGTGGTCGCGGTCAGGGAAGACCTCGGCCTGGTGCGGCAGGTTGGCCCCGCCGGAATCGACCAGATAGACGCAGGGCAGATTGTTCTGCTCCGCGATCTCCTGCGCCCGCAGGTGCTTCTTCACCGTCAGGGGGAAGTAGGCGCCGCCCTTCACCGTCGGGTCGTTGGCGACGATCATGACTTCGCGACCCGAGACCCGGCCCACGCCGCAGATCATGCCCGCGCCGGGCGCCTCGTCCTTATACATGCCGCCGGCCGCCAACTGCCCGACCTCCAGGAAGGGCGAGCCGGGGTCCAGCAGGCGCTCGACCCGGTCGCGCGGCAACAGCTTGCCCCGCGCCACATGGCGGTCGCGGCTGGCGTCGGAGCCCCCGCGCGCGGCCTTGGCGACCTTCTCGTAAAGCTCGTCCCGCAGGGCGCGATTATGCGCATCCAGCGTTTTGAAAGCAGGACTGTTGCGATCGACGGCGGAAATCAGCTTGGGCATGCCCCAAGGTTTAGGAGGCTTCCGCGCCGGTGGGAAGCGTCCGCTTTCCTGTCGAGCAGATTCCAGCCTAAACCTCTCCCATGGCTGCAGAACGTCCCGACACGCCGCCCGACTCGCTGGAGGCCGCCCTCGCGCGGGTCTTCGAGGGCACGAAGAACACCCGCGCCAGCTGGTTCGCCCTGACGCGGGGCGAACGGCTGTTCTCCGCGGGCGATCCCGCCGACACCCTCTATCTGCTGCGCGCCGGGCGACTGGGCGTGTTCCGCGACGACAACGGACGCGGGCCTCAGTTCGTCGGCGTCATCAAGCCAGGCGATCCCGTCGGCGAAATGGCCATGCTGGCCGGCACGACCCACATGGCCAATGTGGTGGCCCTGCGCGACAGCGACGTGATCGCCCTGCCCCGCGACGCCTTCTTCGAGGCCGCCCGCGCCGAACCGGCCCTGATGGCCGAACTGGGCCAGGTCATGCTGACCCGCGCGCGCGACCGCAACTCCACCGGATCGGACCCGACGGTCTTCGGCTTCATCTCGGCCCGCAAGGCGCCGATCCGCAGCTTCGTCGAGCGCGTGGCCCGCGCGGTCGAAGCGCAGGGCTTCACCTGCCGCATCATCGACCACACCGCCCTGTCGTCCGCCGCCGAATGGCTCGCGGGCGCCGAGGCCGCCCACGACTACGTACTGTATATCGCCGAAGCCGATGAAACCGGCTGGGCCGCGCTTTGCGCCCGTCAGGTGGACCGGGTCTTCATGGTCGGCGACGCCGATCGCAAGCCGCACGCCCCCATCCTGCCGTCAGAGATCGAGGACGAGGCCCATCCTCTGACCGACCTGATCCTGCTGCGCCCCGCCCACATGGCGCGACCGACCCGGACCCGAGACTGGCTGGAGGCCTTCAAGCCCGGCGATCCCGTCGGCGAAATGGCCATGCTGGCCGGCAC
>JALAGW010000072.1 GCA_022712235.1 Brevundimonas sp.
CCCTCCCGCTCATCCCGGCGGACGCCGGGGTCCAGTGCGTTGGCTTTAAGTGACAAGGCCCCCGCATCGGAACGGGTTCCCACCGGGTCGCGCATGGCTCTTACTGGATCCCGGCGTCCGCCGGGATGAGCGGGGTATGGGGAGCAGATAAAAGAAAACGCGCCGGACGGTTTCCCGTCCGGCGCGCTTCATGTTCAGTCTGAAGCGCCCCTAACCCAAGGCGGCCATCAGCTCCGGCACGGCGGTCTTGTAGTCGGCGACCAGGCCGTAGTCGGCGATCTGGAAAATCGGGGCGTCGGCGTCCTTGTTGATCGCGACGATGACCTTGGAGTCCTTCATCCCGGCCAGGTGCTGGATGGCGCCTGAGATGCCGATGGCGATGTAGAGGGCCGGGGCCACGACCTTGCCGGTCTGACCGACCTGATAGTCGTTGGGGGCGTAGCCCGCGTCGACCGCCGCGCGCGAGGCGCCGATGGCGGCGCCCAGCTTGTCGGCCAGGGGCTCCATGACGGCGTGGAACTCTTCGGCCGAACCGAGGGCGCGACCGCCCGAGACGATGATCTTGGCGGCGCCCAGTTCGGGGCGGTCCGACTTGACCATTTCTTCCGAGACGAAGGCGGTCTTGGGCGCTTCACCGGCGGCGACGCTCTCGACGGAGGCCGAACCGCCTTCGGCGGCGGCGACGAAGGCCGTCGGGCGCACGGTGATGACCTTTTTGGCGTCGGCGGACTGGACGGTTTCCAGGGCGTTGCCGGCGTAGATCGGGCGCACGAAGGTGTCGCCTGAGACGACCTCGACGATGTCCGAGATCGGCGCCGTGTCCAGCTTGGCGGCGATACGCGGGGCGAAGTTCTTGCCGTCGGTGTTGGCCGGGGTCAGGATGGCGTCGTAGTTCCCGGCCAGCGGCAGAACGGTGGCCTCGACGGCCTCGGCCAGACCGTGAGCGACGGCGTCGCCCTCGGCCAGCAGCACCTTGCGCACGCCCGAGATCTTGGCGGCGGCGTCGGCCACGCCCTTGGCGTCCTTGCCCAGGACCAGCACATCCACGTCCGACGAAAGGGCCAGGGCCGCCGTCACGGTCTTGTGGGTGGTGTCGCGAACAGCCGAACCGTCGTGGTCGGCGATGACGAGAACGGCCATTACAGAACCCCTGCGTCTTTGAGCTTGGAAACCAGTTCGGCCGCATCGGCGACCTTGACGCCCGCCGAACGCTTCGGCGGCTCCGTCACCTTGAGGACCTTGAGGCGATCCGCGACATCGACGCCGTAGTCGGCGACCGCCTTCATGGCGATCTCCTTCTTCTTGGCCTTCATGATGTTCGGCAGCGAGGCGTAGCGCGGGGTGTTCAGGCGCAGGTCGACCGAGACCACCGCCGGCAGTTCGGCCGAGACGGTCTGCAGACCGCCGTCGACTTCACGCGTGACCACGGCCTTGCCGCCCTCGATGGCCAGCTTGCCGGCGAAGGTGGCCTGGGGCCAGTCCAGCAGGGCGGCCAGCATCTGGCCGACCGCGTTGTTGTCGCCGTCGATCGACTGCTTGCCCAGCAGGACCAGGTCCGGCTTCTCCTCATCCACGACCGCCTCCAGCAGCTTAGCGACGGCCAGCGGCTCTAGGTCAGCGTCCGACTGGACCAGAATGCCGCGATCGGCGCCCATGGCCAGGGCCGTGCGGATGGTTTCCTGGGCCTGGGTCACGCCGATGGAGACGACGACGATTTCCGTCGCCGTGCCTGCGGCATGGTGTTCCTTGCCTTCCTTCAGGCGCACGGCCTCTTCGACGGCGATTTCGTCGAAGGGGTTCATGCTCATCTTGACGTTGGCCAGATCGACGCCGGTCTGGTCAGCCTTGACGCGGGCCTTGACGTTGCTGTCGATCACCCGTTTCACCGGGACGAGTACCTTCATGAGCCTATCCACTTGGTCATCGAAATATGGCCCGAGGGATTGGACCGACGAAACCGGCCTGTCAACGTAACGCTACGTGAACTGCGGTCATGTCGCGGGCGCATTTTTCATCTATGAGACCTGCATGAAACGCTTTCTGACGATCCGCCGCCTCAGCGTCCTGTTCTTCGGCATCTTCGGCCTGATGATCGCAGGCGTCTTCGTGTTCCAGCATTACTGGATGGAGCCGGGCGAGCGCTGCGAGGCCGAAGGCAAATGGTACGACATGGAAAGCCGTATCTGCGCCCAGCCCATCTCCATCGCCGAGATCACCGGCCGCCCCATCGGCGTCAGCCGCGCCGAGGCCTCGGCCGAAAAGAACCGGGAATTGATCGAGATCGAGGATCAGTTGAACGCCGAGAAGCGCGCTCGCGCTGCGGCGACCGAGGCGGAACGCGCCCGGGTCGCAGCCTTGCAGCAACGCTAGGGACGTCGCAGCGGCGCCTTCAGGCGGCGTCGCGCGGATCCCAGGCGTCAGCTTCCCGCCCCATCAAACCAGTCTCGAAGTCCATGAAGATGTCGATCAGTTCTTCGACCCCGACCGGCGGCGACTTGGGGCCGAAGCGGAAACGCCAGAAGCTGACGATGTGCTGCACCGCGCCCAGCTGGTCGCCCAGCCGCGCGAACAGGGCCGGCGCCTCCAGCAGGAAGTCCCGGAAGGCCAGCGGCTTGCCGTCGCGAGTCAGCCCAGCATAGGCGTCGTCGTAATAGCGCAGGGTGCGGCTGACCTCTTCGCAGGTCTTCATGATCCGCCCGCGCAGAACGCCGCGGCCGCGTTCGATATATTCCCTGGCGGCGCGATCGCTGGGACCGACGGGCGTGACCGCGCCCACCTCGTCCGCCACCACCACGATGTCGTTCATCAGACTGGCCAGAGCCCACTTGTAATAGAGGAAGCCCTTCCAGCAGAAGACGCCCTCCTGATACTGCTCCGGCTCCAGTCGCAGGGTGGCGCGCAGGGCCTCCAGCCGGTCGCCCGGCGCGTTGGACAGGATCTTGGTCGCCATGCGCACGGTGGACCCCACCGCCGCCACGTCGCCGCCCATGCTGAGCGTGACCAGTGGCTCGATCTCCTTCTGGACGAAGGCCAGCATCTTTTCGAGATCGGCCTCGCTGAGCGCGAAATAGCAGGGCGCCGCGTCGACCTCGCCGCGCCGCAGCTGTTCGCGCAGCAGGAAGGGGTCCAGCGACGGCAGTTGGTCCATCAGCCGCAGGGTCTTCAGATCGGGATGGTCGGCGGCGATGCCGAACGCCTCCTGCATGGCGCGCTCGAAGCCGATCTGGTTGACGAAGACGAAGCGCCCCCCGGTCTTTAGGTCGGCGCTGTCGATGGGCACCACCACCTTGGTCGCCACCTGGCGACGGCCGGGGAAGGAATCCGTCTCGTTGCGCCGCAGCCGATGCTTGATGATCAGCGAAGTGTTCAGCGCCGGGGTGCGGAACATGGGGCGCTCATGCCAGTCGTCGGTCTCCCCGTGCTCGTCATAGACCTTGAGCAGGTTCAGCACCCGCGCGGTCGAGGCGCTGCGACGCAGGTGTTCCAGATTTCGGACGGCGCGATCAGTCATGGCGGCGAGCTTGCCCGCAAAACATGACTAACGGCTTAGCTGACAAAGAAAGAGGGCCGCCTCATCAGAGACGGCCCGGTTCGGTTCGGGGAGGAAGAAACGAATCAGAAGGTGGTCGTCACCGACAGCCAGAGACGACGGGGCTCCTGATTGTTGGCGTAGAGGTTGGTGTAGGCGATCGCGCCGGTGTTCACGTTGCTGACGTAGGAGCCGTAGGAGACGAAGTCCTTGTCGAACAGGTTGTAGATCGCGCCGTTGATCGTGACCGCGTCATTGACCTTGTACGATCCCCCCAGGTGGAAGACCTCATAGGCCTTGTAGTCGCCCCAGGTGGCCTTGGCCCGGCTGTTGGCGCTGTCCTCGCTGCGATAGCGCTCGCTGCGATACTCGCCGCGCAGCCACAGGTTCAGACGATCCGTGGCGTTCCAGCGCAGGGCGCTGTTCAGGATATGCTTCGGCGTGTCCGACAGCGGCAGACCGGCGTCGTCGCCGCTTTTGATCTCGGTGTCCGTATAGGTGTAGTTGCCGGTCAGGCTCCAGGCCTCGGCGAGGTTCCAGCGGAACGAGGCCTCGAAGCCCTGGGTCTCGGCCTCGTCGATATTGACCGTCTGGGAGAAGGTCTCGACGTTGGGCCAGAAGCCGTAGTCGGCGCAGTTCGGCAGGGCCTGCTGGCCGGCCGCGTATTCTTCCGGCGTCAGGCCGAACGAGCAGTTGTTCAGCGGCTGACCGCTGGCGATCTTGTCGTCGAAGCTGTTGTGGAACAGCGTCAGGCTGGCGCGGAAATTATCCTGGTTGTCATAGAAGGCCGCCAGTTCGGTCGAGGTCGAGGTTTCCGGCTGCAGCGTCGGGGTGCCGATGGTCGGACGCGTGCCCTGACCGGTGAAGCCGGTGATGCCGGGGGCGATCTGGTCCAGACGCGGGGTCTTGAAGCCCTGGCTGACGCCGCCCTTCAGGGTCCACTGAGGCGTGGCGTTCCACACCAGATAGGCGCGCGGGCTGATATGGTCGCCGAAGATGTTGTGCTCGTCGTAGCGAGCGCCCAGGGTCAGGGCCAGGGTGTCGGTGAAGCGCCACTCGTCCTCGGCGAACAGGGCCCATTGCTGATGCTCATAGGGAGCCGGGGCGACGCCGTCGACCATCTCGGCGTCCCAGTACTGGCCGCCGATGGTGAAGGTGTGGTTCTTCCAGCGTGAGAACAGCATGGTGTCGAAGACGGTGTTGGTCGCCGTCAGGGTGCGCGGATCGCCGGCCTTGCCGCCGCCCGGCACGTCGGACGGCAGGATGCGGCCCAGGGTCTCGCGTTCGTTGCGCGACAGGCTGCTCTGCAACTCGCCGAAGCCCAGGCGCCAGTTGTGCGACAGCACCAGCTCTTCCTGGTTGAACTCCATCTCGGGGCCATAGCCCGAGGTGCCCAGGGTGCCGAGCTGGGCGGTCGAGTTGTCGTACCACTGACGCGTGACGTCATAGTCCAGCATCAGGTCATGGTCGGCGTGCGGCGTCAGGGTCAGGCGACCGCCCAGCGACCAGATCTCGTTCTCGACCGGCGAAGGACCGCGCTTGGACACGCCGACTTCCGTCCCGGCGTCATTGTCATAGGTCAGGTTCGAGGCGTCGCGGGTCTGATAGCGGCCGCGCACGGCCATGCCGAGCAGGTCCTTCACCAGGGGACCGGTGGCGTAGAAGTCGCCGCCGTGCATATCGCCGAAGCTGGAGTCTTCCTGGACGGTGGCGTTGGCGCTGAAGGCGCCGGTCCAGACGTCGCCGACCTTACGGGTGATGATGTTGACCACGCCGCCCATGGCGTCAGATCCATAAAGGGTCGAAACCGGGCCGCGCACGACCTCGATGCGCTCGATGGCCGACATCGGCGGGATGAAGCTGGTCGTGGTCTCGCCGAAGCCGTTCGGGGTGATCGAACCGGCGGCGTTCTGACGACGGCCGTCAATCAGGATCAGGGTGTAGTCCGACGGCATGCCGCGGATGGAGATGTTC
>JALAGW010000073.1 GCA_022712235.1 Brevundimonas sp.
CTTGGCCGCGACATTGCCGCCCCAGGACTGGCCGTGAAGAATGGTGCGGCGGGGGCGCCCGAAGGCGTCCCAGAAGGTCTGGCGCAGGTCGTCGGTGTCCTCGGCCGCCATGCGCACGCCATAGCCGCCGCGGCGATAGGTCGACCCCGCCCAGGCGAAGCCCTCCTTCACCGTCATGGAGAAGCGCTCCAGATCCTCCAGCGGATCATCGGCCCGGGGAGCGCCCGTGCGCGGCCCGCCATGAGCGTGGACGATCAGCGAACCGTTCCAATTCTCGGGCACGGCGATCCAGTAGTAGCCGCCCTTGGCCGCCCGCCCCGACCAGCAGCGCGCCTGCTGAGGAAGGAAATCGGGCCAGACGGCCGGGGCGGGCGCCGGCGACGGGGCCGCAGGCGCATCCTGGGCGGCGGCGAAGGGCGCGCCTGCGAATGCGACAGCAAACGTGCCTGCAGCGATCCTGAACATGCGCATCCCTTCGCTCCCCCAATCAGAACGACTTGCTGGCGTTGACGTACCAGTAGCGCCCCCACGGACTGTGCACCGTGCCACGATAACCGCCATCGGCCAGCGGCGGCCCCTGATCCGTCAGATCGCGCACGCCCAGACGCAGCCGCGTCTCGGCCGGGAATTCATAATCCACATAGGCGTTGATCGTCTGACGCGAGTCGACCACCCAGGCCTCGTTGGAAGCGCCCAGCAGGCCGGGCTGGTCGAAGTCGCTGATGTACTGGCTGGACAGCCCAGCGCGGATCGGACCCTTGCGCCAGGTCAGGCTGGCGTTGACCCGCCATTCCGGCCGACCGTTCTGGCCCACCAATTGGGCCGTTTCCGGCAGGGGGGTTCCGGCGTTGATCGTGCCTGCGGCGCGGGCGGCGTAAAGAGCGTTCACGATGTCGCCGGGATCGCGCGAGAACTCGTCCAGCTTGCTGGCGTTCACATTGACGATGAAGGTGCCGAAGCGCGTGCGCCGCAGCGACCAGTTCATCCCCAGGTCCAGACCGCTGACCGTCTGCGGCTGCAGGTTGATGAAACGGTCGTTGATGGAGATCACCTCCCCCACCGGCGTCAGGCCGGTGCCCTCGAACAGCAAGATGTCCTCCGGCGTCGGGTCGCGGCGGTTCACCAGCGGATTGGAGCCGCCCTCGACGCGGTTCAGATAGTCCAGGGCCAGGGCCGTCTGCGCCCCCAGCAAGCCGACGATCTTCTCCTGCTCGATACGCCAGCGATCGATGGTGAAGGTGAAGGCCCCGAAGCGATCGGGAATGAAGGACGGCTGCAGCACCAGGCCATAGGAGCTGTTGGTGCTCTCCTCCGGCTCAAGATCAGGGTTGCCCGCGACCAGCAGAGACGCGCCCGAGGTGTTCTGGGAGCAGGCTGAGAAGTTGGCGATACGGCCCGCACGCAGGTCGGCTTCGCAGCGGACATAGTCAACGCCGCTGGCCAGACGCGAATACTGGGTGGCGTTGGTCTGTTCGAGGTTGGGCGCGCGGAAACCTTCGGAGTAGGAGCCCCGAACCCGGACGCCCGGCACGACATCCCAGGCCACCGCCACCTTGGGCTTGGCCACCGAACCGAAGTCCGAATAGTGCTCGTAACGACCTGCCATCTGCATATCCAACTGATAGATCAGAGGAATATTCATCTCCGGCGAGACCAGGGGCAGAGCGAACTCGATATAGGTCGAGAAGACCTCCCGGCTGCCCTTGGTGTCGGGATTGGGACTGACCGCCGAGACGTTCGACAGGTTGGTTTCGCCGGTCACCATGTCGGTGAAGGTGAAGGTCCCGTCCACATTGGCGTCGCGATCATCCTCTTGGGTCTCACGACGCGCCTCGATGCCGACAGCCATGCCGACCGGTCCGGCCGGCAGATTGAACAGATCGCCGCGCGACAGCTTGAAGTCCGCCATGGTCAGGGTGGTGCGCGACAGGCGACGCATGTCGAAGACGATGGCGTCGATCGCCGCCTGCGAACTGGGCGAACAGTCGCCGTAGCTGGTGGTGGCCACGCAGCCGCCGCTGAAGGGATTGTAGGCATCGGGCGTGGACAGGGCCAACTGCTTCTGCAGCGCCGTCATATTGATGTTGGGCGAAACGTCCTCGGCCTCGGCTTCCGAATAGACTAGAGCCGTTTCCCAGTTGAAGCCGCGCCACTCACCCCGCAGACCACCCAGCAAACGGGCCTGATAGTTGTCGACCTTGACCACCTGGAAGCCGGTGTCGACGAAACGGTAGTTGGTCATCAGAACCGGCAACCCGGCCGCCGGCACGCCGGTCAGACCGGGCAGACGATTGGGGTTGGCGGACCCGTCGGCGAAGGTCACGGGGCCGAACGGGTTGTAGTAGTTGCTGGCCGGGATCCAGATCTGGTTCAGGTTGACCACCGGCGGCTGCACGGCGCGGCTGTGCGCGCTGTAATAACCGATCTCGCCAAAGGCCTCGACGCTGTCGGTCAGGTCATAGCGACCGGTCAGGAAGAGGTTCAGCCGCTCGACGGAAGGACGCACCGTCGTCTCATGACGCGTGTCGTAACGCATGTCGCGGTTGGTGGTGTTGAAGTTGTGATTGCCGCTGGACAGGCAGATGTCGCCGCCCACCTCGACACCGCAGCCGAAGCTGGACGGTTGGAAGCGGAAGGCGCCGGCCGAGTTGGTCACGGCGGTTCCGTTAGAGCGGATCACCGCCCGCGATCCGACCGACAGACGCGCCCAGGGCGTATGCGACGACCGGCCGTCCAGCGACTGCACCCCGGCAAAGTCCTCGTAGTCCGCGAACAAGGGCCGGATGTCGTCCGAACGGGTGAAGTCCTGATCCGACGCCCACAGGGCCGTGCGCTGGGCGTAGTTGGCGAAGAGCGAGACATTGCCGCGTCCGAAGTTCTTGCCGGTAAACAGGTTGAACTCGGTGTCGCGCATCTGCGTGCCTTCGGCGCCGCCGTAGCGGGCGCTGACCGTCAGACCGTCGATGTTGTCGCGCAGCACGGTGTTGACCACGCCCGCCACCGCGTCCGCGCCATAGATGGCGGCGGCGCCGTCCAGCAGCACCTCCAGTCGTTCAAGACCCGAAACGGGGATGGCGTTGGAGTTGTAGCTCAGCACCGGCACCGTGCCGGTATCCGAGGTGCCCTGACTGGTCGGGTGCTGCACCAGACGACGCCCGTTCAGCAGAACCAGAGTGTTGCCCACGCCCAGCGAGCGCAGGTTGACCGAGTTGACGTCGCCGCGCGCCGAGTTCGAGGTCTGCGGGTTGTTGGCCGAGTCAAACAGGACGTCGCCCATCTGCGGAATGGTACGCAGCAGCTCGTCGCCGGTGGTGGCGCCGGTGGCCTCGATCTGCTCGCGGTCTGCGACCACCACAGGCAGGGCCGCCGTGGTGCGGGCCCCGCGAATATTGGTGCCGACGACAACCACGTCCTCGACCTTGGACGCCTGCTCGCCGCTGCCAATGGTAGGCGCTTCCTGAGCCAGAGCGGCCCCTGCGAACAGAACGGCCGAGGCGCTGCTCGCCATCAAGATGAGTCTCGATTTCATTGTCATTTTCCTCTCCCTTGCGCCGCCTGTTTCCGGCGGTCGCGTTTCTGAAATTCGGATAGTCAGTCGTCGGCGAGAACCAGGTCGTCGCCCGGTCCCGCTGCGGGATCAGGCGCCGCCGCCAGGGGCTGGGGTCCGCCGTCCAGCGCTGCCTTCAGCGCGTCGCGGTCCAGTTCGCCCTCCCAGCGGGCGACGACGATGGTCGCCACCGCATTACCGATGAAGTTGGTCAGGGCCCGGCACTCGCTCATGAAGCGGTCGATGCCCAGGATCAGGGCCATGCCCGCGACCGGCACGGTCGGCACCACCGACAGCGTCGCCGCCAGGGTGATGAAGCCCGCCCCGGTGATGCCGGCCGCACCCTTGGAGCTCAGCATCGCCACCAGCAGCAGCAGGATCTGATCCTGCAGGCTCAGGTCGATGTTCAGCGCCTGGGCGATGAACAGGGCCGCCATCGTCATGTAGATGTTGGTGCCGTCCAGATTGAACGAGTAGCCGGTCGGCACGACCAGGCCGACGACCGACTTGGACGCCCCTGCCCGCTCCATCTTGGAGATCAGACTGGGCAGAGCCGCCTCGGAACTCGAGGTGCCCAGCACCAGCAGCAGTTCTTCCTTCAGGTAACGGATCAGCTTCAAGATGTTGAAGCCGTTAGCGATGGCGACCAGACCCAACACCCCGACCACGAAGATGATGGCCGTCAGATAGAAGGTCGCGATAAGCGCAAACAGGTTGGCGACCGAGGCGATGCCATAGGCGCCGATGGTGAAGGCGAAGGCCCCGAAGGCGCCGATGGGCGCGGCCTTCATCAGGATGGCGACCAGCTTGAAGAAGGCGGCGCTGACCGACTCCAGGAAGTTCAGCACCGGCTTGCCCAGATCGCCGATCATGGCCAGGGCGATGCCGAACAAAATCGAGACGAACAGGACCTGCAGGATGTTGCCGGTCGAGAAGGCGCTGACGACCGTGTCGGGAATGATCCCGGTCAGGAAGCCGACGATGGTGCTCTCATGCGCGGCCTGGGCGTACTGCGACACCGCGCCGGCGTCGAGGCTGGCGGGGTCGATGTTTAGGCCACGGCCCGGCTGCACCAGATTGGCGACGATCAGGCCGACGATCAGGGCCAGGGTCGAGAAGACCAGGAAATAGCCGAACGCCTTGGCCGCGACGCGACCGACCCGGCCGATGTCGCGCATCCCGGCGATGCCGGTGACGATGGTCAGGAAGATGACCGGCGCGATGACCATCTTCACCAGCTTGATGAAGCCGTCGCCGAGGGGCTTCAGGCTCTCGCCGAAGGTCGGCCAGAAGTGACCGATGGCGCCGCCGAGGACGATGGCGACCAGCACCTGGAAGTAAAGATGCCCATAGAAGGGGCGGCGCACGACGGCCGCCGTCTCTGACGCGATGGGGATCAAGAAGGTCGCTCCTGACAGCGAGCCCAGACGCTCGCGGATTTCCTCGGCGTGCTCTTCGTCACGCTTGCGCCTCAGTTTGCGTCAGAGTTCACGGGCGACCAACACGCGCACAAACATCAACCAACATATTGATATATAATAATTTTTAAGAATCCCAGCGCTTCTTCAGACAAGAAATGTGCGGAAAATCATCCTCGAACATGGCTTATTTGTGCGAAATATCGCACACACATCCATGCCCCAGTCGCCCCCCATCCCAAACCGTGTGGCCTTGGCGCTGCTGGCCTTTGCATGGCTGATCGTCAGCCTTGCGGGGGCCTACGCCGCCGGCGAGACGGCCCGTCGAAGCGCCGAGGTCGCACTGGCTCGGCAATCGGAAAACGCCGCCGCGCTGCATGCCGCGGTCCTGCGCAGCGAGCTTGAGAAGTATCGGTCCCTGCCGCCCGCCCTGGCCACGGACCCCGACGTGGCTCGCCTGCTGAACGCGCCGGATGGCGCAGATACGACCACGCTGAATCAACGGCTCGAGACCCTGGCCGATCAGACGCGTGCCTCGGCCATCTATGTCATCGCCGCCGACGGCGTGACCCGCGCCGCCAGCAACTGGCGTCAGCCCATCAGCTTCGTCGGAGCCGACTACAGCTTCCGCCCCTACTTCATCAAAGCCATGCGTGAAGGCTCCGCCGAGTTCTTCGCCCTGGGCACCGTCAGCCGAACGCCCGGCCTCTTTCTGGCCCGGCGCGTCTCGAATCGAAGCGGGCGCGCCCTGGGCGTGGTCGTGGTCAAGGTCGAGTTCGACGCCCTGGAGGCCGAATGGCGCGCTTCAGGCGAGCCGGCCTATGTGGCCGACCCTGGCGGCGTGATCCTGATCACCAGCGTTCCGGCCTGGCGTTTTCGCACCCTGCGCCCGATGGACGCCGCCAGCCGCCGTTTGACTCTCGCCGATCAGACCCTGGGGCACGGAGCCCTGACGCCTCTGGACTTCCAGACGCCGTCGGACGGACGCTCACAGTTGGTCGAAGCCCCGATCGACCGCGCCGTTCGTCACTGGATGCATGCCTCATCCCAAACAGCGACTCCCGGCTGGACCCTGCATCTGTTGACGCCCACGCGCGGCGCGATCGAGGCAGCCGTCGCCAACGCACGCGCCATCGCCGCCCTGATCATCACCCTCGTCTTCGGCGTCCTGGCCGTCTTGCTGCTCCGCCGCCAGCAAGCCGCCGCTCGCCATCGCGCCGCAGAAGCCGCGCGTCAGGATCTGGAACACCGCATCGCCGAACGGACCCGCGACCTCAGCGAGGCCAACGAGGCGCTGAACCGTCAGATCGAGGAACGCATGCGCGCCGAGGCCAGCCGCGAGGCTCTGCGCGATGAACTGGTGCAGGCTGGAAAGCTGGCGGCTCTGGGACAGATCGCCGCCGGCGTGGCGCATGAAATCAATCAACCCGTCGCCGCCATCCTCACCCAGGCCGAAACCGCGACCGCCTGGCTAGAGCGTGATCAGGCCTCCAAGGCGATCCGCGCCCTGAGCCGCATCGGCGACCTGACGACCCGCATAGGCGCCATCACCCAGGAACTGCGCGCCTTCTCCCGCAAGAGTCAGCCCAGCGTGTCGCCGGTCTCGATCAACGAAGCCGTCGACGGAGCCCTGCTGCTGCTCGGCGGCCGCTTGCGACAGGCCGGGGTCCGCCTGGTCCGCCACAAGGACCCAGACGCCTTCGTCCTGGCGGACCGATTCCGACTGGAACAGGTCATCGTCAATCTGATCCAGAACGCGCTTGAGGCGCTGGAAGGCGTTGCGAACCCCTCCGTCACCCTGTCCGTCAAATCCGTGGGGGATGGAGTGGACTTGATCGTGGCCGACAACGGCCCCGGTCTGCCCGATGCGATCCGCGAACAGCTCTTCATACCCTTCGTCACCAGCAAGGCCAATGGACTGGGCCTTGGGCTGGTCATCAGCCGCGACATCGTCGCCGCCTTCAAGGGCGAGCTGAATCTGCGCCCCAGCGACACGGGCGCCGTCTTCGTCGTCACCCTGAGGAGCGCGTAATGGACTTTCCGCGTCTCGACGCCGTTGCCCTGATCGAGGACGACGACGATTTCCGCACCGCCCTGGTCGAACGCCTGGAACTCGACAATCTGAAGGTTCGCGCCTTCCGCACCGCCGAGGCGGCTCTGGCCGAGATCGACGCCGACTTCGCCGGCGTGATCGTCACCGACCTGCGCATGCCCGGAATGGACGGTCGCAAGGTGCTCAGCCGCCTGCAGGCGCTGGATTCCGCCCTGCCCGTCATCCTGATCACCGGCCATGGCGATATTGCTGAAGCGGTCGCCGCCATGAATGCGGGCGCCTATGATTTCGTGGCCAAGCCCTTCGCCTTTGAACGCCTGCGCGAAAGCCTGAAACGAGCTCTGGAGAAAAGAGCTCTGGTTCTCGACAATCGCCGCCTGACCGCCCTGTCGTCCGAAGCGGGCTTGGAGTTACCGCTGCTGGGCGAAAGCCAGGCGATCCGGCGCTTGCGCGCCACCATCGCCCAGATCGCCGATGCGCGCATGGACGTCCTGATCGAGGGTGAAACGGGCTCGGGCAAGGAGGCTGTCGCGCGCGCGCTTCATTACAACGGACGGCGACGCCTTCAGCCCTTCGTGGCGGTGAACTGCGGCGCCCTGCCCGAAGGCCTGATCGAAAGCGAACTGTTCGGTCATGAACTGGGCGCCTTCGCCGGCGCCATGCGCCGTCGCGTCGGACATGTCGAACGGGCGCACAACGGCACGCTATTCCTTGACGCCGTCGACACCATGCCGCTGTCGGTTCAGGTCAAGATGCTGCGCGTCATCGAGGAACGCGAGATCCATCCCATCGGGTCCGATGCCCCCCGCGTCGTGGACCTGCGCGTCCTGGCCTCGTCGACCGGCGATCTGAGTGAGGCGGTCGCCCAGGGTCGAGTGCGTGACGACCTCTATTACCGTCTCAACGCCGTGCGCCTGCGCATGCCGCCGCTGAAGGAGCGCCGCGAAGACATCCCCTTGCTCTTCGCAAGCCTACTGGCTCGCGCCCAGATCGGCCCGGACGGCATCGCACCCGCCGTTACCGACGAGATTCGTTCGAGGCTGTTGGAGTCACCCTGGCCCGGCAATATTCGCGAACTGGCCCACTTCGCGCAGCGCTTCGCCCTTGGCCTGGAAGGTCATGAAAGCGGGCCCAGCGGACCCGGGCGCGGGCTTGCCGAACGCATAGCATGCTTCGAAAGCCGCATCCTTCAGGATACGCTTAAAGCTCTGGACGGCGACATCGCCGAAACCCTCGTGCACCTGAGAATTCCGCGCAAGACGCTCTATGACAAACTTAAGCGGCATGGTCTGAAACCAGCCGAATTCCGTCGTCACTAACAGTCCCCAACTCCAGATGAGGGCTTCAATGCGCCAACAGCGAAAGTTGGCTCAAGGCCAGGAAACGAGCGTTCACGCCGGACACTAGAAGCCACGCGTCCGCCCCGCGCAAATCCAGCAGCACGCCTGGGCCGGAGGAGCGATTTAGGGGTTCCGGGTGATCGGTTGGAAGTCTCGGAGAAAGTCTTTCTGCGGCCGCACATAGCTTTACGATCTCGCCCCCATGGTGCTCCGCAAGGATCGAAGCGACCAGGACCTCTGCCTGCTGCGCGCTTATGTGGACACGCTGGTCCCAGTAGCGGGCTAGATGGTTGCGCAGTGTCTCGATGGGCAAATCGTCGGACGCCAAATCGATGCGATCCAAGGCCGCATGATAGAGCTCCCACAACCGTGCAGGCTTCTGCCCCGGGTTCCCATCCAACTCAAACAGTATGTCCTCGTGCAGATGCCACCAGCCACATCCAACGCAGAGGCTCAGGCCGAGAGTCTGCCGGTCTGAAGGGCTGCTGCTGACGTCTAGGAACTGTGCGGAACAGACTGGGCAGCTGGCTTCGCGTTCAGTCTGGCACTGGGCATGAAGTCCGATCCCGCTGACAAGGGCGCGAGCGCCGGCACAGCCAGCGCGGCCACGCTTAAACATCCGCTCCTTCACGGTCTTCACCTACATCGTCCCCTTTGCTGACTGCACAGCGCCAACCAACTGGACGCCTTCGGTCAGACGAACTGGGCGCTTTCGATCACGCTGGACACCCTCACTGTCGGTTGAAGTCATTCAGGCCAGGGCCACGCAGCGATCTAGCGGCTGAGGGGTGCGCCCCGGTGCGTCGGCTGATCGAGCGCTAGGGCGTACAGTTGGCGGCGGTGTTGGCGTTGGGGCGGCCCCCGGACAGCAGAAAGCCCCGGAGCATTGAGCTACGGGGCTTTGAGGGTTTGGGTGCGGGAGCAGGATTTGAACCTGCGACCTTCAGGTTATGAGCCTGACGAGCTACCGGGCTGCTCCATCCCGCGGCAA
>JALAGW010000074.1 GCA_022712235.1 Brevundimonas sp.
ACCCTGCAGTTCGCCGTCGCCGGCGCCGAAAAGGTCCGCGACGAGACGCGTCAGATGTTCAACACCAAGTTCGGCGGCGTCGAACTGCTGGAAGGCTATGGCGCGACCGAGGCGGCGCCCGTGGTGGCCGTGAACCATCCCGACCGCAACCGTCCCGGCACCGTCGGCCAGATCATGCCGGGCATGGAATACCGCCTGGACAAGGTCGAGGGCATCGAGGGCGGCGGTCGTCTGTATCTGCGCGGTCCTAACGTCATGGCCGGCTATATCTCGCCCGACAATCCCGAAGGCATCGAGCCGCTGGAAGGCGGCTGGCATGACACCGGCGACATCGTCGACATCGATGACGAGGGTTACATCACCATCCTCGGCCGGGTGAAGCGCTTCGCCAAGGTCGGGGGGGAAATGGTCTCCCTGCTGGCGGTCGAGGACATGGCCGGCGCCGTCTGGCCCGAGCATCGCCATGCGGCGGTCTCCGTGCCGGACAGCAAGAAGGGCGAGCGCCTGATCCTGGTCACCGACCATGCCGGCGCCGAATCCGCGCGCCTTTCGGAATGGGCCCGCGAAAACGGCGCGCCGGAGCTCGCGGTCCCGAAGAAGATCATCAAGCTGGACGCCATTCCGGTTCTGGGCACCGGCAAGACCGACTATGTCGCCATTCAGAAACTGGTCGAGGATGCGTTGAAGGCCGGCTGATCGGGACGACTTGCAGAGCCCGCGACTTCGCCTAACCTCCGCCTTTGCGCCTTGCGTCGATCCGGTTTGCGGAACCGGCGGTCGTGCGCCATCGGGAGGAAAGACATATGGCGAGTGCAGCGTCTATTTCGGGCTGGGCCCCGCGATTCCAGAGCGTTCTGCGGATCGTGGCCGGGCTGCTGCTGCTTCAGCACGGCGCGCAGAAGATCCTGGGCTTTCCGCCCGGCGGGCAGGGCGGCGCGTTCGACGTCTCCAGTCTGTCCACCCTCGCCGGCTGGTCCGGCCCGATCGAGCTGGGCGGCGGCGTGCTGATCATCCTGGGCCTGTTCAGCCGCCCCACCGCCTTCATCCTGTCCGGCTTCACCGCTGTCGCCTACTGGATGGTGCATGCGCCGCAGAGCCCCTACCCGATCAACAACGGCGGCGAGCTCGCGGCCCTCTACTGCTTCGTCTTCCTCTACCTGTTCTTCGCTGGTCCGGGCCCGATCGCCTTGGACAGCATGATGCGCGGCGGCCGCCGCCGCTGACGGCCTGAGACGGCGCCTGGATCAGCCGATCCGGGCGCCGGTCATAGAGATCGAGCCGCCTTCGATAGCGTCGGTAAAGAAGCTGACCGCCTCGCCCGGCGCCTGCTGAGCCGCCACATAGAGCAGCGGCAGATAGTGTTCGTCGGTCGGCACGCTGAGCTGGGCCTGCTCCGCCAGGTTCACCCAGTCGATCAGGGCCTCGTGGTCGCCGTTCACGAAGGCGCGCTTCACCGCCTCGTTGAAGTCGATAGCCCAGTCATAGGGCGCGCCGCCGTCGCGCTTCCACGTCCGCAGATTGTGCACGAAGTCGCCTGAACCGGCGATAACGATCCCCTCGTCCCGCAAGGGTTTCAGCTTCTTCGCCAGCTCATAGTGAGCGCGCGCATCCATGGTGCGATCCAGCGACAGTTGCACGATCGGCACGTCGGCCTCGGGCCAAACATGGGCCAATACCGACCAGGTTCCATGATCCAATCCCCACTGGGTCGTCGGCTGCGCGCCCGTCAGGGCCGCCACCCGCGCCGCCAGTGAAGGCGAGCCGGGCGCGGGATACTGCATAGCGTGAAGTTCTGCCGGGAAACCTCCGAAATCATGGATAGTTTCAGGCCTATCCTGCGCCGTCACGCCCAGCCCGCGCGTCTCCCAATGGGCCGAAACCATGACGACGCCCCTGGGCTGGCCGATCGTCTCTCCCAGCGCGCGCCAGGCAGCCGCATAGGGACCGCCGAGGGCGTTCATCGGAGAACCGTGACCAAAGAAGATAGAGGGTTGACGCATGGCTTGACCGTTCCTGCGACGCTTATTGCGCCACTCTCTGTTACAGATTTAGCGAGCCGCGCCCTTCTTTCAAGACGTAACGGATCGCTTTCCGTGAACGACGGACTGGTTCGCCTACCTTCTTACAACAGCGCAAGGCGCGGCTGTCGCCGGGCTAATAGTTTTGGGCCTCGGCGGCGCGTTCTTCCAGATGGCCGTCCTTCAGGGCGAAGACACGGTCCATGTGGCCGGCCAGCTCCATGTTGTGGGTGGCGATCAGGGCGGCGACGCCCGTGGTCTTGGCCAGTTCGCGCAGGGCCTCGAACACCGCATGGCTGTTCGTCGGGTCGAGGTTGCCGGTCGGCTCGTCGGCCAGCAGCAGGCGCGGGTTGTTGGCCAGAGAACGGGCGATGGCGACGCGCTGCTGCTCGCCTCCCGAAAGCTGGGCCGGCTGGTGGGTGAAACGCTCACCCAGACCCAGGCCGGTCAACAGGGTCTCGGCCCGGCGACGCGCCTCGGCCTCGGAATGGCCTGCGATGCGCATCGGCAGGGCGACATTATCCCGCGCGTCAAATTCCGGCAGCAGGTGATGGAATTGATAGACAAAACCTATTCGCGACAGGCGCAGACGCGTGCGCGCCCGCTCGTCCAGACCGCCGACGTCCTCGCCGTCGATCATGACCTGACCGCTGGTCGGGCGTTCCAGCAGGCCGGCGGCGTGCAGCAAGCTCGACTTGCCCGAGCCCGACGGCCCGATCAGGCCGACAACCTCGCCCGGCATGATGTCCAGATCGACGCCCTTCAGCACCGTCAGCCCGCCGGAAGCGGTCGGATAGGTGCGGGTGATGCCGCGCAGGCGCAGCGTCGGCGTCTTGTTCAGCGGACTATTCAAAGCGCAGGGCCTCCACCGGGTCGATCCGCGACGCGTTCCACGACGGCGGCAGGCTGGCGAGGCAGCTCATGAAGAAGGAGAAGAGCGCGACCCAGGTCACGTCCCACGGATCCACCAGGGCCGGAATGGAATCCAGCATGTAGACGTCGGCGTTGAACAGCTGGACCCCCAGCAGGCCTTCGAGGAAGTGCTGGATCGCGCCGATGTTCAGGCAGAAGAGCAGGCCCAGCACCAGACCGGCGATGGTGCCGCCGATGCCGATGGCCGCGCCCGAGATGAAGAAGATGCGCAGGATCGACGAGGGGCTGGCCCCCACGGTGCGCAGGATGGCGATGTCGCGGGTCTTGTTCTTCACCAGCATGACGATGCCGCTGATGATGTTCATGGCGGCGATGGCGACGACCATGCCCAGAATGATGCTCATGGCCACGCGCTCGACCTTCAGCGCGCCCCAGAAGGCCGCCAGACGGACGCGCCAATCCTGCACCACGCTGCCGGGTCCGGCGGCCTGCTGGACAGGGGCCAACAGGGTTTCAACCTGATCGGGTTCGGCCACCTTCATCTCGATTGCGTCCCAGACCCCCTCCTTGCCGAAGAAGAGCTGGGCCTGTTCCAGAGGCATGAAGATGAAGGCGCGGTCGTAGTCGGCGGTGCCGGAGCTAAAAATTCCGCCGACGCGATAGGTCTTCTCCAGACCGCCCAGGTTGCCGAAGGCGCTGTCGGCGCCGGTCGGGGAATAGACGGACAGGGCGCTGCCGACGCTCAGCCCCATCTGATCGGCCAGAGCCTTGCCGATCAGGATGTTGTCGCCGCCGTATTCACCCCGCCCGAAGGACTCGCGCATCTCGGGCGTCAGGCTCTCATAGACGTATTTGGTCGCAGCCAGATCCTGGGGCCTCACCCCGCGGACTATGCCGCCGGTGACCTGGCCGCCTGCGCGGAACATGGCGGCGGATTCCGTCAGCGGCGACACAGAGACCACGCCAGGCACGTCCGAAATCCGCTTCAGAGCCGCGTCGCGATCGGGCGAGGCCAGCACCGGACCCTGGACGTACATATGCCCGCTGAACGACAGCATCCGCCCCAGCAGTTCGCTGCGGAAGCCGGCCATGATGCTCATCACGCTGATCAACACCGCCACCGCCAGCATGATGCCGACGAAGCTGATGATGGCGATCAGGGCGACCCCGCCCTCCTTGCGCTTGGCGCGAAGATAGCGAAGCGCCAGTCCGATCTCCCAGGCGGAGAAGGGACCGGCGGGTTTCACGGCGGGCGGCGCGGAGGCCGTCGCGGCGTCGGTCATTTCGTCAGCAGCTCCAGGGCGGCGTCCAGCGACAGGGTTTGCTTCTCGCCGGTGGCGCGGCGCTTCAGTTCGACCCCGCCGTCGGCCAGGCCCTTGGGGCCGATGGTCAG
>JALAGW010000075.1 GCA_022712235.1 Brevundimonas sp.
GGGCGGCCATGGCGCTCGGCAGCCAGAAATGGAAGGGGAACTGGGCGCTCTTGTTCATGTCGCAGGCCAGGATCAGCATCAGGGCCGTCAGATACCAGGGCCTGTTCTTGATGACATCCCCGGACGCCAGCACCCAGTCCAGGTCGAAAATGCCGACGATGCGCCCCAGCACCACGACCCCCGCCAGCAGGCACAGCCCGCCCGCCGCCGTCACCGTCAGGGCCATCCGCGCCCCGTCGCGCGCCGACGCGCTATGGTGCCAATAGCCGATCAGCAGGAAGGAGAAGAGGCTGGTCAGCTCCCAGAAGACCGCCAGCTGGATCAGGTCTCCGGCCATCACCATGCCCGTCATGGCGCCCATGAAGGCCAGCAGGAAGGCGAAGAAGCGCGGAACCGGGTCGTCGGCCGACATGTAGTAGCGGGCGTAGAGCACCACGAGGGCGCCTATGCCCTGGACCATGATCGCGAACAGCCAGGCCAGACCGTCCAGCCGCAGGGTGAAGTTGACGCCGAGCGTCGGCAGCCAGGCCATCGACCAGCGCACGGGCTCGCCGCTTGCGACGGTCGGGAACAGGGCCGCCAGACAGAGCAGACCCGCCAGAGATGTCACCCAGGCCAGTGCTGCAGCGGCGTTCCGGGCGCGTGACGGCAGGAAAAGGGCCATCAAGGCCGCCGCGAACGGGGCGGCGAACGGAACGAACAGCAGCAGGGTATGGGGCATGCGTGGCGGAGATCCTGAAGCTGCGGCGCGTCAATGCCACCCTAGACAAGGGATCACGCCAGAACCATAGACCGCTCTCGCCTGCGGCCATCCGACCCAAGCCCTATCCGCCGCATCGGGCCGCTGAAGGACGCCTCACTCGCCCGGTCAGGCGAGGCGCTGGCGTCTCTGAAGCATTAGCGCCGCTCCACCCGCCAGACTGACTCCGAACAGGATGAAAGCCCATTCGGACAGGGTGGGGACGGGCCGGAGCCTCAGGACGAGATGCAGCGTGCTTTCCTTCTGGATGTTGTAGTCGGCCAGGGTTCGCCCGTCCTCAAGCTGTTTTCCGGCGAAGATCAGGCGTTGCTGCTCGGGCGGAATGCCTTCCTTGTCCTGTATCTTCTGTTTGACCTGCTGGATGGAGTCGCTCCCCTCGACCTCCAGAGCGATTGTCTTGCCGGTCAGAGTCTTGACGAAAATCTGCATGGCGAACGCGGGCGAGGCCATGCCCACGCTCAGAAGCAGCGCCAGAAGCAGAGGGGCGAACTTGCGCAAGCTTGGACTCCGGCGCTGTCGGAAAAGAGAACCTGCGCACCCCTATATCAGACAAAGAACAACGTCATCCGGCTTTTGGCGGCGCTCGGGGCGGTGACGCGCGCCAGGACCATCGCCAAATTTCCCGGTGGGGAGCAGGGCGTCGAGACTTCGATTGACTGGAAAAGGATGGTGGAGGTGAAAGGCTGCGTCTTGAACCATCCACTCAGCGCTCGACTGGGCGCCGGCGATCGTTCGCAGCCCCCACGGAGCGATGAGCAAAACGAATTGAGCGTGAGTGAGAAAATGGTGGACGCGACAGGGATTGAACCTGTGACCCCCTCGGTGTGAATCCTATTTCAGCGGTTTCAGGGATTTTCAAACGGTTTCAATTTTTGAAACAAGATACTGATTTTGAAGCATTTGTTTCCTGGTTCTCATTTCAGGCTTTTTCAGGCAGTTTCGTATTGGGCGCCCCCCTAACGCCCCCCTTGGTGTATTATGAGGGGGTCAGAAGTGATTTGGGGGACAGATGCCTCAGGATCCCGTGCGTACAGATCGTCAGATCGCCACCCTGAAATCGCGGGAGGCACGATATGAAGTGGCCGTTTCGGACAGCCGCGGCCTTTATGTCCGCGTGTGGCCTACGGGAGCGAAGGGCTTCGAACTTCGATACACAGCCGAGAACGGCAAGCGGCGGCGTCATGTCCTGGGAGCCTATCCGGATATCACCCTGGCGGAGGCCCGTCGTCTGGCCGCATCAGCCCGCGTCGCTGTCGCAGGCGGGACAGATCCGGTGGCTGAACGCAGTACGCGTCGCGAAGAAGCAAGGACGGGAGAGACGCTTGAGGATCTCGCCGAGGCCTACTGGAGGGCGGCGAGCAAGGGACTGCACGGCGGGCGGCGACGCCCCAAGCAGGCGAGGACCATCGAGTCCGAACGTTCGCTTTTCCGCCGCTACATAAGGCCGGTTCTTGGCGACATGAAATTCGCCGCCGTCAGGAGGACGGATATCCGCATCTTCATGCGGGACCTGGCGGCGGAAAGCGGGCTGGCCCCGGCCAGTCTCGCTTCGGTCGGGGGCGTCCTGATGAGCGTACTGGGCTTTGCGGTCTACGAGGATCGTCTTGAAGCCAATCCGGCCTACGGACTGACCAGGCCCCTTGCGCTCACGCCCCGCGAGCGGATGTTCGATGACGAGGCGCTGCGGGTTCTGTGGAACGAGGCCTCGCTGGCGTCATCGCCCCGCGCGCCCGGCGAGAAGACGGCCGGCAGGCATGCTCGCCTCGATGCGCCCACGGGTCTGGCGATCCAGTTCCTGATGACGACCCTGACGCGTCGATCTGAAGCCGCCGAGGTGCTTTGGAGCGAGATCGATCTGGACAGCGCCCTCTGGACCATCCCCTCGCATCGCACCAAGGCTCGACATGTTCATGTCGTGCCCCTTCCAGATGAAGCTCTGGCCGTCTTGCGGCGGGCGCGACAACTTTATCCGAAGAGCGCCTGGGTCTTCCCGGCGCCGCGCAACAGGACAGGTCCTGTAGACGCACGGGCCCTGACCAGGGCCGTCGTCCGCACCTGCAAGCGTCGCAACCTGCCCGCCGGTTCGCCCCACGACGTGCGTCGGTCAGGCGCTACGACCCTGACCGGCAGGTACGGGGTAGGGCGTTTCATCGTCGGTCATCTCCTTGGGCACACCGTGCGGGACGGCGCCGCCGTCACGGGGGTCTATGACCGTTACAGCTACATGGCTGAGAAGCGGGCGGCCCTCCAGACCTGGGCCAGCCACCTCGCCAACCTGAAACCCTCTGGAGGAGGCGCTGGGGTTGCCCAGCCAAGCTGGGATTAGACGCGAGCTGCCCATATCGCATCCTCAATCATCGAAACGGAGGCGATCATTCATGGCTGGCGGTTGGACCCGGGACGGCGCAGTGCTCGACCAGATTCATGACACCGTGGTCGACGGCGTCCTCACCGCTCGCGCCCGAATGCCCACCGGGCCAGGCAGAGAGCTCTGCCTTGAGTGCGGCGACGCCATTCCTGAAGCCCGTAGACGCGCCATGCCAGGCGCGGTGACCTGTATTTCCTGCCAGTCCGGCAGGGACAGCCGGATCGTGACCGCGGGCATCAACCGGCGGGGAAGCAAGGACAGTCAGTTGCGCTAAGGTCGCTCTTCCCGCCGTCATGAATTGAACGGATCCTGAAGACGCCTGAGGTCTCCATGGGCGATCGGGGGCTGTGTCCGGTATCGGCCACATGCGACCCGCGCGGCCTCCCGAACGTAGATGCCTCCATGGCTACCTATGATTTCATTGTAAGCGGCGTGAATCCGGAAATGGCCCTCCAGGGCGCAGCCTCCACGGACGCTGAAGCTTGGCGGGAGGCCATCCTCTTCCTTTCGGAGATGTTGCGCGAAAAGCCTGTCCGTGACGGCGGCGCCTTTTCACTCCAGGTGATCGTTCGCAACGAGGGGCGCGAAATCTGCCGGGTCGGCGCCTCTTCCCATTGAAGCCGGGTCACGGCGGAGGAAAAAGACGGCCGGTTACGCCAAAGGGGGGCAATCACGGAGCCGGCCGTCTGCCGATCTTCCCGAGAAGAATCCGCATTCAGACAACGTCGGCTTCGGCGAGGCCGCTCCTTTGGTCGGGTTCCGGACTTAGCGCCTCCGGCCGATAGCTAAACGGGTGCGTGACGGAGCGGGCCGTCCGGCCCGGCGTTTGCTCCTGAGTTGCAAGGAGCAGAATCATGAGCATGCACGACCAGACCTTCAGGACCGTCGAACTTCCGACGCTTCCGGGAAAATTGGGTGAAATCGACGCCCTTCTGCAGGCGGCGAGATCATCGGGAGCCGCAAGCGGCGAACGGGCCGTCCTGGATGAAATCTTCAGGATCATCGCCCGTTCTTCTGAAGGTGAAATCTACCAGAAACCGCTGGGCTGAGGCCGATTTCCCGTGTGCGCGGGGTGGACGGATTCAATCCGCGCGGCGAGCCCTACGGTTCGGCGCAGGTCCAGGCCGGGCTTGCTACTTGCGCGTCCGGAAACCCGGGCGCCGCACGCCTCCTGCGCCTCCCTTTGTCGGTGATCGCCAGTGTCGTTCAGACGACATTTTCACCGCAGCGGCTCCTCCCGGCGTTATGGGGGCTGAAAGGTTGGAGACATGGGCGTCGTCGTTTCTTTTCCCGCCTAAAACCGCGCAGTTCGCAGGCGGCGCGCCTGGACCCTGGCGGCGGCTGGCGCGGGCGCCGTATTCCTGACCGCGGTCGGCGTCGTGCTGGCGGGCCAGGATCTTCTTCGCGGCGCCCGGGCGGACCCGCCGCTCGACGCGGCGGGACGCCTTTCACGACCCCAGATCAGCCTTCCCTGATCAGGCGGCCGTATCCTGCAAGGGGGCGTCACGCGAGATCCAGCTTGCAGACTCCGCCGGTCGTAGCGGCGCGGCGACCGCGACGGCGGAAGAAGATGCGTGAGCGCCGCAGCCGCAGGAAACGGCCCGCAGGCCAGCCAGATTCAGGATCTGGACCTTCCCGCGACCGAAACGGACCAGGCCGAGGGCCTGGAGGCGGCCGGCGGCGGCGTTGCCGCTGGTTCTTTGCACGCCGAGCATGGCGCCGAAATCGGCCTGGGTCAGACGGAGAGGCGCGCCGTTGGCCCCGCAATGCAGTCGACCCAGCCATTTGGCCAGCCGCTCCTGCACGAGATGGGAGGCGTTGCAGGCCGCTTCGGCGGCCAGACCGGTCAGGCGACCAGACGACTGCCGGGCTACCAGACGAGTCAGCCAGTCACGGCCGAGGTTCTCTACAACGCAGTCGGCGGGCACGCGGCAAAGGGTGGTGTCGATCAGGGCGCGGGCCAGGGGGCGGTCGCTTTCGGGTTCCAGGGCCTGATCCCAGCCGTGGACGGACCCGGCGACAATGGTCGCAACGCAGATGCCGTCGCCATTGGGGAAGAGACCCAGGACCCCCGTCAGAACAAAGGAAAGGAAGCCGTCTTCCTCCAAGGGCTGGCCGGCAGGCAGGCACGTGAGTTTGCGCCGGGCCAGAGCGGTGGATTGAAAGCGGTCGGGAAGCGCCTGGAAGACAGGGTGGTCGGCCAGGTCAAGGTGCGGTCGATGAAGACCGCAACCTGTATTGGCGAGGCTGATCATAGTTTGCATGTCGGACTCCTGAGCACAGAGTGACGCCCCGGAAGCGAACCGCACTTACATGGGTTAGGAAAAGCGAGAGGAGGCTGGAAAGGCGCCTGCCGCGTGCGGCGTATTTTCCGGCAGAGTCCGGCTTTGTGCACAAGGAACGAGGAGCAGGGCGCCGAATTGAGCTTCTGGAACAGGAGGCGATATGACCCTTTACACCGTCTGCTACAGCGCACGCGGGACAGGCGTGCTGAGAACCGAGTCCGTCGTCGCCGATGAGGCGCAGGCGGCGGTCGCACAGGTGAAGCGCCGTCTGGGCGGGAGCCGGACCTTCCAGGAGGCCCGGGTCTTCGAGGACGGGGAACTGCGCTTCAACGTCTCCTCGGACGCGCGCGGCGTGGCGACGGCGGGCGGAGAGCTCAAGTCGAGGTTCTGAGAGACATCGGCTCCCGTCAAGGAACGCGCCCCGCGCCAGGGGATTAATCCGGCGCCCCCTATGGCGAGGAGACCGTCCTGATCAGCCCCCTGATCCAGAAGCTGTCGCGTCGTGATGAACTCTCCGGCCGGGAGGAGGAGGTTCTGGACGGGCTTCTCCTGCCCCCGATCGGCATACCGGCGGGGCAGGACATCGTTCGGCAGCATTCGTCGCCCGGGTTCAGCACCCTGATCCTCGACGGCTTCGCCGCCCGATATGTCGCGCTGATGAACGGCTCCAGGCAGATCACGGAGCTGAACGTGCCCGGCGACTTCGTCGATCTTCACAGTCTGATGATGAGCCCCATGGATCATGGGGTGGTCGCCCTTACCCGTTGTACAGTCGCGAGGTCTCCCCACGACGGCCTGCGCGGGCTGACGGAGACCGAACCCCACCTGACCCGCTTGCTCTGGTTGGACACCCTGATCGACGCCGCCGTGCACCGGCAATGGATCGCCGGCCTGGGACGCCGGACCGCCGTGGCGCGGCTCGCCCATCTCCTGTGCGAACTCTACCTCCGCCTTGAGACCGTCCATCGCGCAGGGCGCGGCAGGATGGAGCTCCCGCTCAGCCAGGCCGTGCTCGCAGACGTCCTCGGTCTGTCCGATGTCCACGTCAATCGGTCCATCGCCCAGCTTCGAGGTTCGGGACTGGTCAGGTGGACGGGACGCGCCGTCGAGATCTGCGACTGGGACGCCCTGGTCATGCAGGCGGAGTTCGACCCCGCCTACCTGAGGCTGACAAGGGCGCCGGTCTAGGATTGGTCGAGTTCGAAGCCGTCGAGAACAAGACCCGAGGGGCGGCGGTGGCTGCGGAATTTCCACAGCGAGACCGGCTCCGGGACCGGCACGTCCGAAAGACCGTCCAGCCCGGCCAGCCGTTCCCTCAGGTCGGTCTCGCAATTTTCGTCGCGAGGGAGGGAGCCGAGCCGCTCAAGGGGACCGTTCGGAGCCTCCTCGAGAGCGACGTGGTCCCGCCATAGACGCCGCCATTGCCGGATCCAGGCGCGCGTCGCCAGAATCTCGGACGGCGTCGCGGTCTCCACCTCGCCTGCGATGACCCGCATGAGGTCCATGATCGCGATCAGGTCGTCCAAGGCCGCACGATCGATATCGACATAGCGGGGGTAAAGCAGTTCCTCGCGGATGATGGAGGCCCTGGCGAACAGCCGGCAGAGTTCGGCAGGGCGGTCCGCGCCGGTCTCTGACTCAAGATGGTCCTTGAAACGACTGTCGAGATAGCGGAGCCCGGCGAGCATGTTCAAACGTCCTTCTTGGCGGAGCTGGGACGGGACTCAAAGCCCGTCGCCCGCGCCAGGGCGCCCAGAGTCCGCTTTTGGTCACTGGCGGTGAAATGGGCCAGGCAAACCCCATGGATCGGGGCCGCCAGGCGGGGCGCCGGTCTTTTCGCAACCCCTGCAGGAGGCGGGGATTGTTTCAGGATGCAGAACCAGATCGTGATCGTGGGAGGCGGCGCAGGCGGCCTGGAGCTCGCCGCCCTTCTCGGGCGCCGGCTGGGCCCTCGCGAAGGACCTCGCAGGGTGCTCCTCATAGACCGGGCGGTCTTCCATCTGTGGAAGCCCTCCCTTCATGAAGTCGCGGCAGGCTCGCTGGACTCGAGACAGGAAGGTCTCGACTATCTGATGCTCGCGCGCCGAAACCACTTCAGGTTCGTGCTGGGCGAGCTCGAAGGTCTCGACCTTGACGCGCGCCGTCTTCACCTGGCCGAAACCCGGGACGCCGAGGGCGGCCTGCTGATCGGGGCGCGGTCGCTTGATTTCGAGCGCCTGGTGCTGGCGAC
>JALAGW010000076.1 GCA_022712235.1 Brevundimonas sp.
AAGCCGACGCCTATTCGGTCAGCTACGTGCGGCGCTTCTAGGTTTGGTCTGACGCCCGGTCTGGCGCTGGATACGACGAAGGCCCGCTCCGGAAGGAGCGGGCCTTTTCGTTGGTCTGAAGGGACAGTTCAGGCCAGGCCGGGGGCCAGGGCCCAACGCAGCGAGTTCTCGCCGAACGGCTTGATGAAGAAGTCGCGATAGCGTTCGAACACTTCCACGATCCGGGCCTTCAGGTCCTGGGTCACGGACTCGCCGCGCTGGCGTTTCAGCGCCGCCACGCAGTTGACCACGATGTCCTGATGGGCCGATCCGCCCATATGTTTCAGCACCGTGGCCACGTCATGCGCCAAGGGATCGCTGAGCTTTTCAGCCCACGGTGAAACGGTCTGAGTCATTCGGGCGCCATCCCCCTCGTTCTCAACACCTGTAACGGTTTGCAAAAAAATCCGAACAGTGCAAGCGCCGCCGGAAATAATGATTCCCGTTATCTCGCTTCAGGGGCGCTTTTGCACAAAAACCGTGCCCGCCGAATAACCTGCGCCGAAGCTGCAGATCAGACCCGTATCGCCCGGAACAAAGCCGTCGTTGTGCAGGTGGAAGGCGATGATCGACCCGGCCGAGGAGGTGTTGGCGTAGTCGTCCAGGATGATGACGTTCTCGCTCGGCTCGGGCTCGCGGCCCAGCACCTTCTTGCCGATCAGGGTGTTCATGTTGATGTTGGCCTGGTGCAGCCACAGGCGCTTCAGGCCCTGCGGGACCCGGTCCAGTTCGGCGGCGTGGTCCAGGATCATCTCCGAGACCATGGGCACGACCTCCTTGAACACCTTGCGGCCCTGCTGGACGAACATCTTGTCGCTCAGGCCGTCGGACGAGACCGGCTCATGGGCGTCGGTCGGCAGGGCGGCGCGGTTCAGGAAGCCGAAGTTGTTGCGGATATTGTTCGAGAAGCGGGTCTGCAGCTTCGTGCCCAGAATGTCCCAGCCGCCCGGCCCGGCCTGATCCTCGGCCTCGATGATGACAGCGGTGGCGACGTCGCCGAAGATGAAGTGGCTGTCGCGATCCTTGAAGTTCAGGTGCGCCGAGCAGATCTCCGGGTTCACCATCAGCACCGCCTTGACCGAGCCCGAGGCCACGAAGTCCGCCGCCGTCTTGATGCCGAAGGTGGCCGAGGAACAGGCCACGTTCATGTCGAAGGCGAAGCCCTCGATCCCCAGCGCCTGCTGCACCTCGATGGCCATGGCGGGATAGGGACGCTGCATGTTCGACGCGGCGCAGATGACGGCGCCGATCTCGCTGACCGGCTTGCCCCAGGCCCGGATGGCGTTCTCAGCGGCCTTCACGGCCATTTCGGCCAGGATGGACAGCTCGTCGTCGCCGCGCGCCGGCAGGTGCGGCAGCATTCGCTCGGGGTCGATGATCCCCGACTTGTCCATGACGAAGCGCGCCTTGATGCCCGAGGCCTTTTCGATGAAGGCTTCGGACGAGGGCGTCTTGGCCTCCAGCTCTCCGGCGGCGATGGCTTCGGCGTTGGCCGCGTTCCAGCCTTCCGCCCAGGCGTTGTAGGCGCCGACCAGTTCCTCATTCGAGATCGACTGTTCGGGCGTGAACAGGCCGGTGGCGGAGATGACGGCTTTTTGCACTGTGTAGTTCCCTGACGCTCGGCGCGCGGCGCCTCGCTGCATGAGGGAACATGGAGTCCCCGGCGCTCGACAAGCCTTATGTCGGCGCCTCGCGGCGAAGTTCGGGCGCCTCGCGGGCCGGACTCAGTCCGTTGCGATGACGAACCTCCTCAATAGGCCGAGGGAAGGCTGCGGTCGAGACTGGCCTTGATGCCGCGCCACCAACGATTGATCCGCCCGCGCGGCGGGGCGGGCAGGGGATGGTCGCGGGCGGCGATCAGGGCCTCGACCAGGTCCTCGGCCTCGCACGGCCAGCCGTCCGGCGTGACATAGACCGGATAGCCGATCAGGGCGGCGTGGATGACGCTCTGCAAGCTGGCGCGGCGGGTGCGGCGTTCGAACGCCAGCCGGTCGTCGGTCAGACCCCAGCCCGCATAGAAGGGGCGGCCATAGACGCTGACGGCCTTGCCCCGCATCAGGGCCTCGAAGCCGGTCAGGGAGGTCAGGGTCGCCAGCCGGTCGCAGGCGTTCAGGCAGTCGATGATGTCCAGATCGTCGGCCGAGGCGTCGACCTCCTCCATCGCCGCGTGGTCCAGCAGGCCCGGCCGGTTGCCCGCCGTCACGTCCGGGTGGTTGCGATAGATCAGGAAGGCGCCCGGATGATCCGCTCGGGCGGCCTTCACCAGGCCCGAGTTGGTGCGCAGGTCGGGGCCGCAGCCCATCATGATCGAGCGGTCGTTCTCGACCTGACCCACGACCAGCAGGATGGGCTTGTCTTTCGGCCAATGCGCCGGGACGCTCGCGCCCTTCAGATTGTATTTCGACAGGCCCGCTTCGACCACGCGGGCGCGAAGGGCCGCGGCGCGCGCCGCCTGATCCGGCGACGGCTCGCCCGCCTCGATCAGGCTCTCCAACCGACTGGGCCGGGTCGGGTCGTAGTAGACGCCCTGATCGTCCAGCGCGACCGACAGGGCGCCGAAGAAGTCGGAGCCCAGACCGCGAGAACGGATGAAGCCGTCCTCCATCCGCACGACCGGCCCCTCGAAGGCGTCGGCGGCGGCGCGGATCTGCGGCGTCTCCTTGCCGGCCCACCAGATCAGCCTGCCGCCCGTGGCCCGCGCATGGGCGACGGCGGCGGAGGCGCGCCAGAAATAACGGACGCGGCCCTTGGGCGAGTTCAGCAGGCGGCGCACTGGCGGCCGCTTGGCCGGGGCGAATCCGACGGCCGCCCAGTCCCCCGCCAGCCGGTCGGCGCGGTCGCGCAGGGCGATCAGCCGCTCCAGCGCCTGTTCAGCCTCGCATCGCTGGCCGGTGACGGGATCGACATAGCGGGTGTAGGCGATCAGCGCCGCCGCCGCGATCTGCTCCAGATCGCGGGGGACGCCGCGCCGTCCGGTCTGGACCGCATCCGTCGTCAGCCCCCAGCCCGAATAGAAGGGGGCGCCGAAGCAGCGCACCGTCAGGCCGCGCAGCAGGGCCTCGAACCCCAGCGCCGAGGTCACGACATAGACCGCATCCACCGCCGCCAGCAGGTCGGCGGGCCGCACGTCGCTGTCGATCAGGGTGACGTCCTGAAGTTGGTCCGCCGGGATGCAGCCCTGTTTGCGCCCCGCCGCCACGGCGGGGTGGCGCTTGACGATCAACTGGGCGTCCGGCTCGTCCCGCCGGGCGGTGGCCAGCATGTCGGAGAAGCTGGCCTCGGTCGCCAGCCCATAGCCGATGGAGGCGTCGCCGAAGGTCTGGTCCACGATCAGCACCCGGCGGCCGGGTTTCAGCAGGACGGGGTCCAGCGGCCCGCCCATGTTTGTCTTCGACACGCCCGACGCCACGATGCGGTCGATCAGGCCGCGCGCGCGGGCCGTCATGGCGGCGTCGCACCAGTCGGTGGCTGTGTCGATCAGTTGCTCCAGCCGACTGGGCCGGATCGCGTCGTAATAGACGCCCAGATCGTCGACGATCAGGCTGAGGCTGGTCGCCCCGCTTTCGCCCAGACCGACCGAGCGCAGGAAGCCGTCCTCCAGGGCGACATAGGGTTTGCCGCGTCTGGCCGCCCAGCGCCGCCCCGCCGCCGCCGTCGGCTTCATGCCCCAGCCGAGGACGGCCTCGGTCTGTGAACCCGGCAGAGCCGACAGGTCGTATTCGGGCAGGAAAGCCGACAGGAAGGGGACCTTCAGCACCCCCGGCGCGCAGGCCCAGGCGCGGGTTTTCGACAGTGTAAGCGGTGCGGTCATGGGGTCGTGTCTACGGTTTGTAGAGTCAGGGCGCCACCCCATGCTTCCTTCTCCCCTTGTGGGAGAAGGTGGGCGCCGGAGGCGCTCGGATGAGGGGTGTCGGCGCGGCGGTGGACGGCTGGGGTCTTCGCGTAGAGCGCATTTCGGAGAGGGCGCGCTCACACCCCTCATCCGTCAGGCTCCGCCTGCCACCTTCTCCCACAAGGGGAGAAGGGTCAGTGGGCCGCCAGCAAATCCTGCGCCTGTTGCAGGTGCAGCCGCTCCACCATCTCGCCCTCGACGCGGATGACGCCCAGTCCGGCGGCTTCGGGCGCGGCGAAGGCGGCGACGACCTTGCGCGCCCATTCGACTTCATCGGCCGACGGGCCGAACGCCGCGTTCGCGCCCTCGATCTGCGAGGGATGGATCAGGCTCTTGCCGTCGAAGCCATACAGCCGCCCTTGCGCGCATTCAGCCGCGAACCCGGCCTCGTCCTTGATGCGGTTGAACACGCCGTCGATGACGCTCAGGCCGTTGGCCCGCGCATGGGCCACGACGGCCGCCAGCCACGGCTTCAGCGGTTCGCGGTCGGGCGCGGGGCCGGTCTTCAGATCCTTGGCCAGATCGTTGACGCCCAGCATCAGGCCGCTCAAGGCGCCGTCCGCTTCGGCGATGTCGCGCAGGTCCAAAAGAGCGCGCGGCGTCTCGATCATGGCCCACAGATCGGCGCCGGGGCGCAGCGCCGCCGACAGGGCGTGGACCATGGCCGCGCTCTCGACCTTGGGCGCGACGATCAGTTCGACGGGGGCGTCTTTCAGAGCCTTCAGGTCGTCGGCGCCCCACGGCGTGTCCAAAGCGTTGATCCGCACGCCGAGACGCGGGCCGAAGCCGCCTTCGCGCGCCGCCGCGACGGCGGCCACGCGGGCCTCCGCCTTCATTTCGGGCGCAACGGCGTCCTCAAGGTCCAGCACCGCCACGTCGCAGGGCAGGGTGCGGGCCTTCTCGACCGCCCGCGCATTGGAGGCGGGCAGGTAGAGGACGCTGCGGGCGCGCGTCTTGGTCAGATGGCTCATGGTCGGCTTCCAGGCTGCTCGGCGCGGACCATAGCGGGCGCGGGGGCGTGATCAATCGGCCCAGAGCCTTGCCGCGCCGCGCACGCCCGAGGAATCCCCCCATTGCGCAGGCGCGATCCGTCCCTGCCAGTGATCGGAGAAGGCGTAACGCGTCACGATGTCAGGCAGGCGTTCATAAAGTTCGCCCACGTTCGACATGCCGCCGCCAAGGACAAAGACCTCGGGATCGGCCAGGTTGACCACCATGGCCAGAGCGCGGCCCAGCCGGTCGATATAGCGGTCCAGAGCGGCGGCCGCGCCCGTGTCGCCCGCCCGCGCGGCCTCGACCACGGCCTGGGCCTTCCACGCGTGTCCGGTCGTCGCCTCGTGATCGCGCTGAAATCCGGTGCCGGACACCCAGGTCTCCAGACAGCCGTTGAGGCCGCACCAGCAGGCCGGGCCGGGCGCTTCGTCGGCGGAAGGCCAGGGCAGGGAGATGTGGCCGATCTCGGCCGCCACGCCGTGCGCGCCCTCGATCAGCTTGCCGTCGACCACCAGCCCGCCGCCGCAGCCGGTGCCCAGAATGACGCCGAACAGGTTGGCGACGCCCGCGCCCGTCCACGGCCTCCGACAGGGCCAGGCAGTTGGCGTCGTTGGCCAGCCGCACAGGGCGCTTCAGCACCGTCGCCAGATCCTCGCCGAGAGGGCGGCCGTTCAGATAGGTCGAGTTGGCGTTGCGGATCAGGCCGGTGCGCGGCGAGGGCGATCCCGGAATGGCCACGCCTACGGACCGTGCAGGGCCCGCCTCGGCCTCGACGCGTGCGATCAGTTCCGCGACGAGGGCGAGGGCGCTGTCATAACCGCCCGGATTGGGTTCGCGGATGCGGGCGGCGAAGGCGCCGTCGTCGGCGATGGCGGCCGCCTCGATCTTGGTGCCGCCGAAATCGACCCCGATCCGCATCAGGCGGCGAAGACCCTGGCCATCAGCCGTTCCAGCGCCTCGGCGTCCACGACATCGAAGGCGGCGATTTCCGTGGCGTCCACGTCCAGCACGGCGATCAGCTCGCCTGTCTCATCCAGCACCGGAACCACGATCTCGCTGGCCGAACGGCTGTCGCAGGCGATGTGGCCGGGGAAGGCGTGGACGTCCTCGACTACCTGGGTCGCGCGCGTCTTCGCCGCCGCGCCGCAGACGCCGCGCCCGAAGGGAATGCGCAGGCAGCCCAGCGTTCCCTGATAGGGGCCGACCACCAGTTCCTCGGGCTTCATCTCGTCCACGACGTAGAAGCCGGTCCAGAAGAAGACGGGAAAGGCGTCGGCCAGCATGGAGGCGACGGTGGCCATGCGCGCCGTCCGGTTGGGCTCGCTGTCCAGCACGGCCAGAATCTCGGCCTCGACCTCGGCATAGCGTTCGGCCTTGTCGGCGGGGCGGTCGTCGCGGGCGACATAGGACATGACGGCTCTCCTTCAGGACACCGCCATATAGGTTCAGGTCCCGTCGCACAAAGGGCGGCGGTGTAGTGCGAGAATTGGAACAAAATGGGAACAATTGACTTGAGGCGTGGTTCGACCCCGCGTTAGCATCGCCTTCAATTCAGTGGAGGAGGCGAAGATGAGCGCGTCGCGGGCGGATGAGGACTTTGCACGACAGATGGCATGGCTGGATCGCGAGCTGGCGCTGAGGGTCGAAGAGGCGCGCGCCGGCGATCCCGGCAATCGCGCCCTGGCCGTGGGTCTGCTGATCGGTCTGGTCGCGGGCATGGCGCGCGGCGGAACGGCTCCGTCGTGAGCAGGGCGCAGCCGGCCTCGACGGAGCTGGCGCGTCTTCTGGACGGCGTCGACTGGTCCCGTTGTTCGGGGCGGGAATTGCACCGGCTGGCTGAAGGCGCGGTTCAGGCGACGCTGCGAGGGCAGCCGCTCCGTTGCAGACCGACGGCGTCTGACGGCTCAAGCGTAGCCATTGGCGCGTCCAGACTGACGTTGTAAAGGCTGAGCTTTAGGCGGGCGGTCGGGAGCTGCAGCGGCGGCGATCACCGTCCTGGCCCCGCTGATCAAGAGACCAGACCATGAAACGCACGATCATTGTCGCGGCCGCCGCTCTGGCCCTCGCTCTGGCCCTGTCCGCCTGCACCGCGCCGAATCAGTCCCGCGAAGTTCTGCTGGACGCGGGTTACAGCAATATCGAGGTCGGCGGATACGACTGGTTCGGATGCAGCGAGGACGACGCCCTGAGAACCAAGTTCAAGGCGACAGGCCCGACGGGACGCAAGGTCGAGGGCGTCGTCTGCGCCGGCATGTTCTTCAAGGGCGCGACCATCCGCAACACCCGGCGAGGATAGCCGCGATTTCCTCGCAGCCCCCGCGCGGGGCGAGGGAGAGTGGTAGGCCCGGAGGGACTCGAACCCCCAACCAGACCGTTATGAGCGGTCGGCTCTAACCATTGAGCTACAGGCCCCCGAAGCAGGGAGGACGTGCCTAGCAGGGGATGGGCTCGCTGCAAAGACGCCGCTGACCTGTCGTGCTTTTCACGTCGATGAACGGAACCTGCACGGGGGGCTTTTGCGTTCGTTCAGCTTGAAACGGCCAAGGTAGGGTCGTGGCTGGCGAAGACGCCCGGCCGATGGATTTCGACGGAGACCAAGATGACCCGCACCGCACGCGCCCTGATGCTGGGGACGGCCCTGATGACCCTGGCGGTTCCCGCCGTCGCCTCCGCCCAGGCTACGGGCGCTTCTCCGATGCAGGTGCACGCCATGGCGCAACAACCCGCCCTCAACCTGTCCGCCTATGGCGAGGTCAAGGTCGCCCCCGATCAGGCGACGATCAACTTCGGCGTCGTCACCGAGGCCGCCACGGCCCAGGAGGCCATGACCCAGAACGCCCAGCAGATGACCCGCGTCGTCGCCGCCCTGCGCCGGGCCGGCATCGCCGAGCGCGACATCCAGACCTCGGGCCTGAACCTGTCGGCCCAGTATGACTATCAGCAGAACGAGCCGCCCAAGCTGCGCGGCTATCAGGCCCAGAACCGCGTTACCGTGGTCATCAATGATCTGTCGAAGGTCGGCGCGACCGCCGACGCGGTGGTGACGGCCGGGGTCAATCAGATCGACGGCATCGCCTTCGGCCTGAAGGACGCCAAGGCGGCCGAGGACCAGGCGCGCCAGCTGGCCGTGCGCGCCCTGCAGGACAAGGCGCGGCTCTACGCCCAGGCCCTGGGGGTTCAGTTGGGGGGCGTTCGCTCCCTGACCGAGGGCGGCGGCTTCACGCCGGAACCGCCGCGTCCGATGTACGCCCGCGCCATGGCCATGGACGCCGGCGGCGCCTCGACCCCGGTCTCGGCGGGCGAGCTGACGGTCCGCATCGATATCAGCGGGACCTACGACATCGACCGTTGATCGGCTGACACGATCATGAGGGGAGGGCCTGCCGGCGACGGCGGGCCCTTTTCGCATTCATTACCGCGCCTTCATTTGACGCTGTCGGCGCGCGCCCTATGCTCGCGGCAGGCCGCGCGTGGCCACTGCCGGGACGGCCGCCTTTTTCATGAAACAGTTCTTCCTGACCATGCTCGGCGTCTTCGCCGGGCTCGTGGCCTTCTTCATCGTCCTGCCGATCGCGGCGCTTCTGTTCTTCGCCGCCGCCGCCGGCGCCTCCAAGCCGACCACGCCCGCCAACTCGGTGCTGGAGCTGGACCTGCGCGAGGGGCTGACCGACCAGCAGCCGACCAATCCCTTCGCCGCCTTCAGCGGGTCGGGCCTGTCGGTGGTCCACATCGTCGACACCCTGGCCCAGGCCGAGAAGGACGACAGCGTCAAGGTTCTGCTGGTTCGCGCGCCCGAGGGCGGCATGAACCCGGCCGCCGCCGACGAGGTGCGTCAGGCGATCAACCGCTTCCGCGCCTCGGGCAAGACCGTCATCGCCCACAGCCAGGGCTTCATGCCGATCGGCGCGGTGGTCTCCAGCTATATGGTCGCGGCCAGCGCCGATCAGCTGTGGATGCAGAACACCGCCAACTTCCAGGCGGTCGGCCTGTCCAGCGACAGTCTTTTCCTGGGCCGCGCCTTCCAGAAATACGGCGTCAAGCCCGAGTTCGAGCAGCGCTACGAATACAAGAACGCCGTCAACGAATACACCCAGAGCGACTACACCGGCCCGCACCGCGAGGCGATGGTCGCCTGGATGACCTCCATCTACGACAGCGCCCTGGCCAATACGGCGCGCGACCGCAAGACCACGCCCGAGGCGCTGAAGGCGACCATCGAGGCCGGTCCCTATTCCGCCGAACAGGCCCTGTCGCTGAAGCTGGTCGACAAGATCGGCCAGGTCGAGGAAGCCGAAGCCGCCGCCAAGGCCAAGGCGGGCAAGGACGCCAGGATCATCAAGTTCGGCGACTATGCCTCCATGCAGGGCGCGCGCAACGGCTCGGGCAAGTCCGCCATCGCCATCGTCGGCGGCGAGGGGGCGATCACGACCGGGCGCGGCCAGAGCGCCTCGCCCTTCGGTTCGGGCTCGGACATCCGCTCGGACGACACCGCCAAGGCCATCTATGACGCCATCGAGGACAAGGCGGTGAAGGCCATCGTCTTCCGCGTCTCCTCGCCGGGCGGCTCGCCGGAAGCCTCCGAGCAGATCCTGGCCGCCGTGCGCGCGGCCAAGGCGGCGGGCAAGCCGGTGGTGGTTTCCATGGGCACCTATGCGGCCTCGGGCGGCTACTGGATCAGTTCGGAAGCGGACTGGATCGTGGCCCAGCCCTCGACCCTGACTGGCTCCATCGGCGTCTTCGGCGGCAAGTTCGTGCTGGCCGACGCCCTCGGCCGTTTCGGCCTGGACATGCGCGGCCTGTCGGTCGGCGGCGACTACGCCGACGCCTTCTCGCCCGTTCAAGGCTTCGATCAGGGCCAGCGCGCGGCCTTCGCCGCTTCGATGGACCGGGTCTATGAGGAGTTCGTGGCCCGCGTCTCGACGGGGCGCAAGCTGCCGGTCGAGCGGGTGCGCGAAATCGCCAAGGGCCGGGTCTGGACCGGCGCACAGGCCAAGACCCTGGGTCTGGTCGACGAGCTCGGCGGTCTGAACGAAGCCGTCATCAAGGCCCGCAAGCTGGCCAATATCCCGAGCAGCGAGTCGGTGCGCTTCAAGCGCTTCCCCACGCCGCAGTCGCCGTGGGAGGCTCTGGCCTCCGCCTTCGGCGCTTCGGGCCAGGCGGCCGATGCCATGGTTTCGGTCGGCCGCGTCGTGGGCGAGCCGGCGGCCGAGGCCATGCTGGATCAGGTCGAGGCCGAGCGTCTGCGCAGTCGTGGCGCGGTGGTGCTGGCCGACCAGCCGGCTTTTTGAGGGCAAGAACCCTGACTGATGCGTGATGTCGCAGTCCATTGACCGTTCAGGTCGATGGACCGACATTGGGTTTCAGGCGTTCCTTCATCGGCGCGCCATGAGAGGCAGTTCCATGATCCAGTCCGACCCCTTCGCCCAGATCGGCTGCAACGCCCGACCCCGCACCGGCGGCGGCTTGCTGGCGCCCTTCGTCTGGCTTGGCGGTCTGATCGCCACGGCCCTGGCCGTGACCGTGGGCGCGGTTCTGGCCGTGCTGACGGCCGCCGCTGTGGCCGTGATCGCCCTGATCGCCGGGGTGGTGGTCTTCTTCGCCGGTTTCGCCTTCCGCGCCCGTCGCGCGCGCGCGGCCACGGCCCGTCGCGACGAGGGCGTGATCGACGCCCAGAAGGTGGGCGACACCTGGGTCGCCTACGGCTGGGAACGCGAAGGGCGCTGATCGGGCGCCATGCTGAGCATCATCGACGCCCCATCGCCCAATTTCAACGCCCGGCGCGGCCCGCCGGACATGCTGGTTCTGCACTACACCGGGATGAAGACGGCGGACGAAGCCGTCGCTCGGCTGCGCGATCCGGCGGCCGAGGTTTCGGCCCACTATGTCGTCAACGAGAACGGCGTGATCCTGCG
>JALAGW010000077.1 GCA_022712235.1 Brevundimonas sp.
GAACCAGATGGACCACGCCCTGGGGGAAGTCGTCCGACATCGCGTCAATCTCATCGTGTTTCGTCATTCGCCGAATCTAGTCCCGCCAAGGCCGGCTGTGAATGCTCTCGCCAGGGGTTGCGGTTTGCTTCGAGGTTCTGTTCAGACTGACCGCAAACGGGCCTGAAATTCCATGGGCCTGAAAAACGGGCTCCGGCGGTGATCGGGGCAGCGATGCTGAGGAAATCCCATGCGCACCAGTCACGCCCCGCTACTCTTCGCTTCGGCCGCCGTCCTGGCCTTCGCCGCCGCGTCTTCGGCCAAGGCGGAAGAAGGCATGTGGACCTACGACAACTTCCCCATCGCCCGCGCCAATCAGACGCTGGGGACCTCGATCGACCAGGCCTGGCTGGACCGCGTCCGCCTGTCGTCGGTGAAGTTCGGCGGCTGCTCGGCGGGCGTCATCTCCGGCGAGGGCCTGGTGATGACCAACAACCACTGCGTCGCCACCTGCGTCGCCAACCTGTCCACGCCCCAGCTGCAATACGCCGAGACCGGCTTCACGCCCAGGAGCCGCGAGGAGGAGCTGAAATGCCCCGGTGGCTCGGCCGAGATACTGACCGACATCTCCGACGTCACCGAGCGCGTCCAGAAGGCGGGCGAGGGTCTGGACGGCCAGGCCTTCACCCAGGCCCGCGAGGCCGAGGCCGGCCGCATCGAGACCGAAAACTGCGGCTCTGACCCCAAGATCCGCTGCCAGGTCGTCAGCCTGTATCGCGGCGGTCAGTTCAAGCTCTACAAGTTCCGCAAATATTCCGACGTGCGTCTGGCCTGGGCGCCGGAGGACCGCGCCGCGACCTTCGGCGGCGACCTGGACAACTTCTCCTTCCCGCGCTTCGCCATCGATGCGGCCTTCATCCGGCTCTATGAGGACGGCAAGCCCGCCGCGACCCCGACCCACTTCACCTGGAACCCGAACAGGCCGACCGAGGGCGAGCCCGTCTTCATCACCGGCAACCCCGGTTCGACCCAGCGGCTGCTGACCCAGGCCCAGCTGATGACCATCCGCGACGTGGTCCTGCCGATGGATCAGCTGATCGCCTCGGAGCTGCGCGGCCGGCTGATCCGCTATTCGGAAGAGGGCGAGGAGCAGGCCTTCATCGCCATGGACCCCATCGTCGGCGTCGAGAACACCTACAAGCGCGGTCGTGGTCGCATGGCCGCCCTGATCGACCCGGCCTTCATGGACCAGCTGGCCGGCCAGGAGACTGTCTTCCGCCGCCGCGTGGCCGAGAGCGAGGCCCTGTCGGGCGAGGTCGGCGATCCCTGGGCCACCCTGGCCGAGGTGCAGCCTCTGGCGAGGGAGCTCTACGCCCCGATGGCCCTGCTGGAAGGCGGCACGGGCATGGGCACGACCTCGGTGGCGGGTGGTTCGCCCCTGTTCCAATGGGCGCGGGCCATCGTGCGCGGCGCCCAGGAACGCGCCAAGCCGTCGGACCAGCGTCTGGGCGAGTTCGCCGACAGCCGCCTGCCGGGCGTCCAGTCGGCCCTCTTCGCCGAGCGCCCGACCTATCCGGACCTGGAGCAGATCCGTCTGGAATGGTGGCTGTCCAAGACCCGCGAATGGCTGACCGTCGACAGCCCCTATGTCCGCACCCTGCTGGGCAAGGAAAGCCCGGAAGGCCTGTCGGCTCGCCTGATCACCGGCACCAAGCTGGCCGATCCCGCCGTGCGCCGCGCCCTGTGGGAAGGCGGTCTGCCCGCTGTCCAGGCCTCGACCGATCCGCTGATCCAGTATGTCCTGGCCATCGACGCCGACGCCCGCGCCGTGCGCGCCGACTGGGACAACAAGGTCAAGGCCCCGACCGATCGCGCCTCCGAGCAGCTGGCCGCCGCCCGCTTCGCCGCCTTCGGCGACGCCGTCTATCCTGACGCCACCGGCACCCTGCGCCTGACCTATGGCCGGGTCGAAGGCACGGACGTCCCCGGCCAGCGCATCGGCGCCTTCACCACCTTCGCGGGCCTGTGGGACCGGGCGACGGGGGCCGAGCCCTTCAACGTCGCGCCGAAATTGCTGGCCGCCAAGGACCGCATCGACCCCAATGCGGTGATGAACATGGCCGTGTCGTCGGACACCATCGGCGGCTCGTCGGGCTCGCCCGCCGTCAACGCCAGGGGCGAGATCATCGGCGCCAACTTCGACTCCACCGTCCTGACCCAGCGCAACGCCTATGGCTATGACCGCAACGTCAACCGCAGCGTCATCGTCACTACTCAGGCCGTGACCACCGCCCTGCGCGACGTCTACGGCATGGATCACCTGGTTCGGGAACTGGGCGTGGCTCCGAAGGCCGCCCCGCGTCGGGCGCGCCGTTGATCGCCCCGAGCTTCCGGCCCGCCACGTCTTCGGATGTGGCGGCGCTGCACCGTCTGATCGAAAGCGCCTATCGCGGCGACAGCGCCAAGGCAGGCTGGACTCATGAAGCTGATTTGCTGGGCGGCCAACGCACCGACGAGGGCGAGCTGCTCGACATCGTCGCCGACGTTTCGCGGATCATCCTGCTGGCCGAGGTCGAGGGCATTCTGACCGGCTGCGTCCATGTGGCCGATCAAGGCGAAGGTCTGGCCTATCTCGGCTTGCTGACCGTCGACCCGACCCGTCAGGCGGGCGGTCTGGGCCGCCTGCTGATCGACGCCGCCGAGACCGAGGCCCGCAGCCGCTTCGCTGCGACGCGCATGGAGATGACGGTCATCCGCCAGCGCTCCGAACTGATCGCCTGGTACGAACGTCGCGGCTACGCCCTGACCGGCGAGACGCGGCCCTTTCCGCTGGACGAAACCACCTTCGGCCTGTCGGACCGGGACCTGACCTTCGTCGTCATGGAAAAGGCGCTGGGATAACCCGGCGCCTTCTTCATTTCAGCTTGTCGGCTACGGGGATCAGAGATCCCGCATCTGCTTCTGGGCGGCGTTGAAGTATTGCCAGCCGGTCCACAGGGTGACGATGGCGGCCAGCCAGATCAGGGCGTCGGAGAACAGCTGGAAGTGGGGCAGGTAGTCGAAGGGCAGGCCCCAGCCGTCCCAGTTGCGGGCAAACAGCTGGCAGCCCAGGGCCACCATCTGCAGGGTGGTCTTCCACTTGGCGGCCAGGGTGACGGGCAGGTTGATGCGCCCGGCCATGGTCTCGCGCAGGGCCGAGACGGCGAACTCGCGGAACAGGATCAGGCCGCAGGGGATGATGATCTGCTGCACCGAACCCGAGGTCAGCACGCCCAGCACGGCGCCGGTGACCAGGATCTTGTCGGCGATGGGATCAAGAATGGCGCCCCAGCGCGTCTCGGCGTGCCAGCGGCGGGCCAGATAGCCGTCGATCCAGTCCGTGGATGCGGCGATGACGAAGATCCAGAAACCGGTCCGGTACATGGCGAACTGGTCGTCGGGGCTCAGCATGGCCGACAGGAAGGGGAAGCCGCTGGTGGCGCCGGCCAGCAGCAGGAACATGACCACCCCCGCCGCCAGACGGATGCCGGTCAGGATGTTCGGGATCGGATTGGCTTTGTGGGCAGGGGTCATCATCACGTCCATTGCAACGCCTGCGGTGTGGCATGGTTCGCGGCGGGATGCGAGGGCGACGACCTGTCGCCCTCGGCCGGGGCTCAGTCCAGGCGCTCGAAGCGCCTGGCGCCCGTCAGCTTGGTCAGGAGGCCGGCGGCGATGCCGAAGTGCAGGCCGCTGAGGCGCAGCTCGCCGGCCGCTTCCTTCTCGGCGATCCAGGGGAAGGTGCGCAGGTTGTCCAGCGACAGGCGCACCACGGCCTCCTCGGCCACCGTCTCCTGCTCGTCGGCGGGCACGCCTTCGAGGGCGGCGCTGACGGCGGGCACGCCCTGGGCCACCCAGGGGGCGACGAAGTCCTGGCAGTTGGACGGGGCGCCGTTGCGCATGGCGTTGACCCCCCCGCACGAGGCGTGGCCCATGACCACCACGTGCTGGACCTTCAGCACGTTGACGCCGAACTCCAGCGCCGCCGAGACGCCGTGCAGCTTGCCGTCCGGCTCATAAGGCGGAACCAGGTTGGCGACGTTGCGCACGACGAAAAGCTCGCCCGGCGCGGTGTCGAAGATCAGGGCCGGATCGGCGCGGCTGTCGGAACAGGCCACGACCAGGGTGTGGGGCTTCTGACCGTTCGTGGCCAGGGCCTCGTATTCGGCGCGTTCGGACGGCCACCGGTTCTGGCGGAAGCGGTGATAGCCCTTGATCAGTTCATTGGTCATGAACGCCTTCCTAGACCCGCAGCGGTTTCCGGCTCAAGTCCTGATCAGGACTTATGAAAGAAGCCGTGGATGCGCTCGGCCAGGGCCTGATTGACGCCGGGGACCTTGACCAGGTCGGCGACCGAGGCGCGCGACACGCCCTTGGCCGAACCGAAGGCGTGCAGCAGGGCCTTCTTGCGCGAGGGGCCGACGCCTTCGATCTCGTCCAGCGGGTTCTTTGTGATGTCCATCGAGCGGCGCTTGGCGTGGGCGCCGTTGGCGAAACGATGGGCCTCGTCGCGCAGTCGCTGGATGTAATAGAGGGCCGGGCTCTTCATCGGCAGCATGAAGGGCGGTTTGCCGGGCATGAAGAAGTGCTCCTTGCCCGCGTCGCGGTCCGGGCCCTTGGCCACGCCGACGGCGGTGATGTCGTCGACGCCCAGATCGGCCAGCACCGCCAGCACCTCGGCCAGTTGCCCGGCGCCGCCGTCGATCAGCAGCAGGTCGGGGCGCTCGACGACCTCGCCGGCCTCCTCGTCCTTGACCATCTTGCCGAAGCGGCGGCGCATGACCTCGCGCATCATGCCGTAGTCGTCGCCGGGGGTCAGGTCGTCGCCCCGGATGTTGAACTTGCGGTACTGGTTCTTGCGGAAGCCCTCGGGCCCCGCGACGATCATGCCGCCGACCGCATTGGTCCCCTGGATGTGGGCGTTGTCATAGACCTCGATCCGCTCGGGCCGGGCGTCCAGACCGAAGGCCTCACAGACCTCGTCCAGGATCTTCGACGTGGCCGAGTTCTCGGCCAGCTTGCGGCCCAGGGCCTCGCGGGCGTTGGTCAGGGCGTAGTCGACGACGGCCAGCTTCTCGCCGCGCTGGGGGCGGGCGATCTCGACCTTTCGGCCCGACTTCAGGGTGAAGGCCTCTTGCAGCAGCTCCAGCTCGTGCGGGCGCACGTTGGACAAGATCTGACGCGGGATCGGCTTGTCCTCGTAGAACTGGGCCAGGAAGGCGCCGAGGATTTCGGGATCGGTGTCCGACTTGTCGATGCGCGGGAAGTAGGCCCGCCCGCCCCAATTCTGGCCTGCGCGATAGAAGAAGAC
>JALAGW010000078.1 GCA_022712235.1 Brevundimonas sp.
CAGCGACAGCGGCGACTGGGCCCAGGGCCAGTTCTACCTCGCTGGTCCCATCGTCGGCGGCAAGCTGGGCGCCCAGATCTGGGGTCGAGCCTATGACCGGGCCGAGGACGACATCTTCAACGCCCCCAGCAGCACCGGCGTCATGGGCTCCGAGGAATACAACCTGACCGGTCGCCTGGCCTGGACCCCGGCGCCGGACCACGAAGTCCTGTTGCAGGCCGACACCACGCGCATCGACCGCTTCAGCACGGCGGGCAAGACGGTGGCCGCCACCGGGCGCAGCACACGCAACGAGCACAGCCGCGACAGCGCCTCCCTGTCGTGGAACGGCGATTGGAGCTGGGGAACCAGCGCCCTGTCCCTGATGCGCGAAGAATCCTCGCGTGAAATCTTCACCGCCGACGCGACGGGCGCGATGGTCCGCAACCCGCGCGCGCCGGAACTGACCAACACCGTCTTCGACGCCCTGTTCAACCTGCCGCTGTCGGGTTCGCCGCTGGGCGACCACAACCTGGTCTTCGGCGGCCAGTGGATCGAGAACAGCCTGAAGGACATCAACCCCGGCGCTCGCGACAATGTCGCCAAGACCTTTGACGTCTGGCAACGCGCCCTGTTCGTCGAGGACGAATGGACCCTGACGCCGCAGCTGGCCCTGACGCTGGGCCTTCGGGTGGATGACCACAAGCGCTATGGCGATCACTGGAGCCCGCGCGCCTACGCCGTATGGAGCCCCAGCGAGACCCTGACGATCAAGGGCGGGGTCTCGACCGGTTTCCGCGCCCCGGAAATCCGCGCCGTGGCCGACGGCTACGCCTATGAGACCGGGGGCGCCAACTGCAACTATGGCGCGGGCCTGTGCGGCGTCATCATCGGCGATCCGGACCTGAAGCCGGAGAGCAGCGTCAACTATGAGGTCAGCGCCCTGTGGCGGCCGATCCCGACTCTGTCGCTGAACGCCACCGTCTTCCGCACCGACTTCAAGGACAAGATCGCCGATGACCGGGTTTGCGGGCCCGACGCCAACAACAACGGCGTCTGCGACGTGCCGAGCGAGGTCCTGCGCTGGGATCAGGACCCGCTGTATCAGCTCTACTACTGGTACAATATCAACGACGCCCGCATCCAGGGCGTGGAGCTGGGCGGGCGCTGGCAGGCGACGGACCAGCTCGCGTTCAAGGCGGGCTACACCTACACGGACTCGTCCCAGAAGGGCGGGCTCTACGACGGCCTGCCCCTGTCGCGCACGCCCGAACACATGGCCAGTCTGCGCGCTGACTACGCCGCGACGGAGCGCCTGAACCTGTGGGCCGCGGGCTCCTATCACGGCGAGGAAATCAACGCGGGCCTGCGCGTCGGCATCAACGGCGAACCGATCATGGACGGAGCGCGCCAGGTCGGTCGCCGCTACCCCGACTACGCCCTGCTGGACGTCGGCGCGAACTGGCGCGTGCGGGACGACGTGACGCTGAAGTTCGGCGTCTACAACCTGACCGACAAGGTGCTGGACGTGGCGACCTACGATGTCCAGGGCGACGGCCGTCGCTACTGGATGGGCGTCAGCTGGGATTTCTGAGGATGGACCGGATGACGGAATTCAAACCGGGCCGTCGCGCCCTTCTGCTGGGCGCCCTCGCCCTTGTAGCCGGCGCCGGGGCCTGCACGCGCCGTGACGACGCTGGTCCCTCGTCTCTGCTCAAGGATTTGCGTGACCGGCCTCTGGCGATCACGCCTCCCGTCGGCAAGCTGTCGATCGACGATAGCCGTTTCCTGATCGCCCTTTCGCTGATCCATCCCGATCCGGTCAGCCTGCTGGCGGCCTGGGCGGGCGACGTAAACCGCCTCAGTCCCGAGATCTACGCCGCCTATCTGGAAAAATCTCCGGCGCTGGCGACCTTGCCGAAGACGCCGAGCTCTGCCTCCGCCTTCAACGTCGAGGCCGTTCTGGGCGCACAGCCGCAGGTCGCCCTGGTCTCTCTGGACTCTGGTCCGACCGACGCCCAGGCGGCCCAGCTGGAGCAGGCCGACGTTCGCGTGGCCTATATCGACTTCTTCCAGCACCCGTTCGAGAACCAGTCGCGCAGCCTGTCCCTGCTGGGCAGCCTGATCGGCCGCGAGGAACAGGCCGAAGCCTACAACGCCTTCCGCGCCGCGAAACTGAAGGTCATCTCCGACCGCGTGGCGGGTCTGAAGGATGAGCAGAAGCCGACCGTCTTCCTGGAGGCCCACGCAGGCAACGGCCCCGACTGCTGCAACTCGGTCGGCGCCGGAAACATCGGCGACTATCTGACCTTTGTCGGCGCCCGCAACATCGGCGCCGAGGTGCTCAAGCAACCGTCCGGCAAGCTGAACCTGGAGTTCGTGGTCGAGCGCGATCCCGACATCTACATCGCCACCGGAGGCCCGCATCTGGAGAAGACCGGCGGCTTCGTCGTCGGCCCGAAATATGACGTCGAGACCTCGCGCGCCTCGCTGCGCCGCGTGGCTGATCGGCGCGGCCTGTCGACCCTGAAGGCGGTGCGCGAGGGCAAGGTGCACGGCCTGTCGCATCAGCTGATCAACTCGCCCATCGACATCGTCGCCACCGAAGTGCTGGCCAAATGGATCCAGCCGGAACTGTTCGCCGACCTCGACCCGCGCGCCACGCTGAACACCATCAACGAACGCTTCCTCGCCGTGCCCTACCGCGGCGACTACTGGACCGACCTGGTCCCCGCCTGACGCCCTTCCAAGGAGAGACCGAATGAACGCCCTGCGCCACAGCGCCCTTCTGGCCGCCAGCCTCATCGCCCTTTCGGCGGCCTCCGCCGCCAACGCCCAAACAATCGAGAAGACCGTCAAGGTCGCGCCCGGCGGCCTGTATGAGATCGTCTTCAATCCGGCGGACAGCGACATCTATGTCGCCGCCGTCGGGCCGCGCGGCGCCAACCAGGCCCAGATCGTGCGTCTGGATGGCCAGACCCTGGCTGTCGAGACGCCCATCAATGTGTCGGACCGTCCGCTCTACGGCCTCGGCCTGAACAGCCGCACCCAGATCCTTTATGGCACCGACACCCGCACCGGCACCGTCTCGGCCATCGACCTGAAGACCGGCGTCGTCGTCGCCACCATCCGTCACGACGAGGAAGACGACAGCGCCCACGTGCGCGAAGTCATCGTCGATGAGCAACGCAACAAGGCCTATGTCACCGTCGTCGGCGGCGACGCGGGCGACACCTCCCGTCCCAACCTGATCTGGGTCATCGACGGCGCGACCCACAAGGTCGAGCGGACCATCGCCGCCCCGGTCGGGGGCCTGACCGGCGCCGCCTTCGACGGCTCGACCAATCGTCTCTACGTCACCGGCATGGGCAGCAATGAAGTCGCCGCCATCGACCTGGCGACCGGTGAGACGGTCGGCCAATGGGCTTCGCACGGCGAATCCGCCATCAACGTGGCGGTCGATTCCGAGGGGCGCCGCCTGTTCGTGGCCAACCAGAAGTCGGGCGAGCTGACGGTTCTCAACGCCGACACCGGCGCCCTGATCCACAAGGTCGCCACCGGCGAAGGCGCGCTGAGCGTGGCCTACAACGGCGCGGTCAAGCAGATCTATGTCGCCAACCGTCAGGCGGGCACGGTGACGGTGCTGGATTCCGACACCTATGCGGTGAAGACCAACCTGCCGACCGGCACCCTGCCCCAGACCATTGGCATCGATCGCGCCCCCAACGCCCTCGATGTGACCAACAACGCGCGCGGCAGGGCGCGCGCCGGGGGGGGGGGGGGGAAGGGGGGGGGGGCGGGGGGGGGGGGGGAGGGGGG
>JALAGW010000008.1 GCA_022712235.1 Brevundimonas sp.
GCCCCAGCACTGAATCCCGATGATAGTCGCCCCAGTAGAAGGTGTGCATGGGAAAGAGCGACGGCACGATGCCCAGGGCCTTCAACTCGTCCAGTTGATCCATGCGTGTCGTCTGGCCGTGGATCAGGACGGGACGACGGTCCTTGGCGCCGTGCTTGAGCGTCGCCTCACGCACCGCGCCGATCAGCAGGTCGACGGCGGCGTCGCCGTTGGCGTGGACCTCGATCTGCCAGTCGTTCCGGAACGCCAGTTCCACGGCGTCCAGCGCCTGTTGCTGGGTGACGGCGGGATAGCCGCGATAGGAGGCAGGCTTGCCTTCGGGCGGAATATAATAGGGCTGGGACAGCCAGGCCGTCTTGCCCTGGGGCGAGCCGTCCAGCGTCAGCTTGACCCCGCCGACCCGATACTTGCCGACATAGGTCTTGCGATATAGCGGCGTCGCCATGACGTCGGTGGAGGTCAGGATGTCGGGGAAGGACAGGATGTCGATGGGCAGCTCGCCGCGCTCGGCCAGCATGGCGATCATGCGGCAGGTGTCGGTTGATGAGCGCCCGTCCTGGGCCGTCGTGTAGCCGAAACTGGAATAGAAACGCGCGCCCTCGCGGATCATCTCCAGGTTGGCCTGAAGGTCCAGTCGGGTGAACAGGGCGCCCATGACCGCGAACAGGGCGGTCTCCTCCATGACGCCATTGGGTTGCTGCGAGCCGTCTTCGCGACGGAAGGCGCCGCCGTCGGGATCGGGCGTCGATGCGGTCACGCCCCCCGCCGCTAGGGCTGCGCCATTGGCGACGCCCAGGTGACCCGACTGATGCAGAAACAGGATCGGCACGCTGTCGGAAATGGCGTCCAGTTCCTTGCCGGTCGGGTGGCGATGCTCCTTTAGCTGGGAGTCGTCATAGCCGAAGCCGATGACCAGCTGGGTGTCGCGGACCGGGGCTTCATGCGCGTTCATCCAGTCGCGGGTGATGCGCTGCAGGGCGGGAATGTCGTCGCCCTGACCGTCCGGCGCGGGCAGCAGATTGGCGTAGCGCGCCTGCAGTCCGACCATGGAGACATGACCGTGCGGGTCGAAGAAGCCGGGCAGCAGGGTGCGCCCCTCCAGATCGACCGTCTGCGCTCCGCGCCCCGTCGCCGCCCGGACGGCGTCCAGTGCGCCGACGGCGACAATGCCCCCGATGCGCACCGCCACGGCCTCGGCCGTAGGCATGGCGTCGTCGATGGTCAGGATCGATCCGCCGGTGAAAATCGTCCCTGCATCGCGCGGGCTCTGGGCCATGCTGCGACCTCCCAATACTGCGGCTCCGGCCAGGGCCCCTGCGCCGGCGAGCAGGCTGCGGCGGCTGGACGGTGGAAGGATCAGGGTCATGGGCGCCTCGTTCAACGCGCTCGGTGGCGGCCGCGAACAGCAGGCCGTCAGGTCGCGGCTTCTGTCAGGACGCTACGCCCAAAGCGCCGGCTCCGAAAGGTCGGGTCCTATTCCGGGGGGATATGACCGTCGCCCTCGACACGATCGCGATAGACGGCGGCGCGCGCCAGCAGGATCAGGGTCACGGGCGTCGTGACGGTCAGGAAGACTCCGATCAGCAGGTCGCGGAGCGCCAGTCGCCCCTCGGTCATGGACCAGAAGACGACCGAGGCCAGGACAATCAAGGCCATGCCCAGGGTGGCGCCCAGGGTCGGAGCGTGAACCCGCTCATAGAAGCGTTTCAGGACGACAAGGCCCGCGGAACCGATCAGCGCCAGCAGGCTGCCGCAGACCGTGACGGCGACGATGGTCCAGGCCGCCCACAGCGGCAGATCGGAGGGGGTCATTCGATCACCTCGCCACGCATCAGGAACTTGGCCAGGGCGCCGGTGGCGGTGAAGCCCAGCATGCCGATGATCAGGGCCGCCTCGAAATAGAGGCCGACCCCGCTGCGCATCCCCTGAACCAGGATCAGCAGCATGGCGTTCAGATAAAGCGTGTCGAGGCCCAGAACGCGGTCCTGCGCGCGGGGGCCGCGCATCATGCGCCAGGCGGCCAGCAGCATGGCCAGCAAGAGCATGGCCTGGGCCGCGCCCAACCCCCAGTAGAGAACGGCGGACGCGGTCACGGGAAGATCTCCAGTAGCAGGCGTTCATAGCGACCCTTGATCAGGTCGATCCATTCCTGCTCCTCGGTCAGGTCGAGGACATGCAGCAGCAGGCGGCCCGACGGGCGGTCATACTGGACCCACAGGGTGCCGGGCGTGCTGGTCAGGATGATGGCGAGCACCGCCAGACCGTATCGGTTGCGCAGGTCCAGCGGCACGTGGATGAAGCCGGACCGGCGTTGATGTCTGCGGCGCCCCAGGATGATCGTGGCCACGGCGTAGTTGGACCGCACCACGTCGACGGCGACATAGCTGGCCAACCGCAGGATGGCGCCCGGCGAGCGAACGCCGGATCGGTCGGGCTCCAGCCTTCGCATGACTTGCGGGATCGCCAGGGCCGCGATCAGGGCGACAAGGACGTCGCCCGCCGAAATCGGCCCGCTCAGCAGCAGCCAGGTCGCAAACAGTCCCAGGGCGAGCAGGGGGTGGGGCAGGAGGGCGCGGATCATGCGGAGTCTCCCAGCACGGCGCTGATATAGGCCTTGGGCGTGGCCAGCCATTCGCCGGTCTTCTCGGCATAGGTCAGGCCGGCGGCGGCCCCGGCGCTCAGCCACAGGCAGCACAGGACCAGACCGCCGATGGCCAGGAACTCGGGACTGCGAACCTTGGGCGCGACGGCGTCCTCGCGCCAGAAACCCGCCACGCCGAACCGCGTCAGGGCGATCAGGGCGGCGAAGCTGGACAGGGTCAGGACCCCGATCAGGGTCCAGCTGGCGGGCGACAAGGCGCCGTCGCCGGACAGGAGGGCGGCGAAGATGCTCAGCTTGCCCGCGAAACCGGCCAGGGGCGGCAGGCTGACCGTCACCAGGGCGGCCAGGATGAAGGCCCCGCCGAGGAAGGCCGTCGAGGCCGGCATGACGCGCCCCACCTCCTGCACGTCGTCGGCGGCGAAGGGGTCGTCATACTCGTCGTCGAAGACCGCGTCCTGGGGCGACGCCGCCACGTCCTCGCCCCGCGCCAGAATCTCGGCGATCAGGAACAGGGCGCCTGCCGCCAGGGTGGACGCCGCCATGTAGAAGAGCGCGCCGCCGATCGCGTCGGGCGCGGCGGTTCCCGCGATGGCCAGAACCGTGCCGGACGAGACCATGACGGCGTAGCCGGCCGCCCCTTCAAGGCGTCGCGCCGCCACCATGCCGGCGGCGCCGAAGACGACGGTGGCCGCACCGGCCGCCAGCAGCCAGGTATTGCCGAACCCGGCCGAGGCCCCGGCGTCGGCCCCGAACAGCAGGGTCGCCAGGCGCAGGATGACATAAACCCCGACCTTGCTGAGGATGGCGAAGACCGCCGCGACCGGAGCGCTGGCTGCGGCATAGGCGCCGGGCAGCCAGAAGCCGAGCGGCCAGGCCGCCGCCTTGACCAGGAAGGCCACGCCCAGGATGGCGCAGCCGATATGGAACAGGGCGCGGTCGTGGTCCGGGATGGCGGCGACCTTGCTGGCGATGTCCGCCATGTTGAGCGCCCCGGTCACGCCGTAGATCAGGCTGACCCCGATCAGGAAGAACAGCGACGCCGTCAGGTTGATGGCGACATAGCCCAGTCCCGCCCGCACCCGCTTCTCGCCCGACCCATGCAGCAGCAGGCCGTAGGAGGCGGCCAGCATGACCTCAAAGAAGACGAACAGGTTGAACAGGTCGCCGGTCAGCACCGCCCCAGCATCAGGGTCGACAGCCGATCCGCCACCAGTGTGATGCCGAAGGGCGCGGCCCAGGCGCCGAGGTTGTAGATGCGGGCCGTGTCGTCGCCCGCCGGACCGCCGACAGCCGCCTCGTGCAGCAGGGCGTAGGCCACGCCGACCAGCGCGATCAGGGCGCACAGGCTGATCAGGGCCTTCAGCCCATAGCGCTGCTCCTTGAGCAGCAGCATGCCCGCAGCCGCGATCAGCGGCAGCACGATTGGCGCGACGATGAGGTGATCCTGCCAGTCGGTCATTCGCCCGGCTCCCGTCCGTCGATGTGGTCGCTGCCTGTAATGCCCCGGCTGGTCAGCAGCACCACCAGGAAGAGGGCGGTCAGGGCGAAGCTGATGACGATGGCGGTCAGGACCAGGGCCTGAGGCACAGGGTCGGCGTAGGCGGCCGGGTCAGCGGGCCCTTCGCCCTTCAGCACCGGGGGCGCGCCCGCACGCAGACGCCCCATGGCGAAGATGAACAGGTTGACCGCATAGCCGAGCAGCGACAGGCCGATGATGACCTGAAAAGTGCGCGGGCGCAGCAGCAGCCAGACGCCGGCGGCGGTCAGTACCCCGATCCCGAGCGCGAGCACCAGTTCCATCAGACGCTCTCCTCGTCAGCGGTCGCGGGCGCGACGGCGCGCGGCTTGCGCAGGGACTGGTGGGCGATAGCGACCAGCATCAACACCGTCGCCCCGACCACCAGCAGGGCCACGCCCGCGTCGAAGGCGACCGCCGACGCCAGCGGCGTCTTGCCGATCAGCGGCAGGTCGACATAGCGGAACCACGAGGTCAGCAGGGGATAGCCGAACAGCCATGACGCGACCCCGGACAGGGTGGCGATCAACAGTCCGCCGCCGATCCAGACCAGAGGCCGGATCTCCAGCCGTTCCTCCACCCAGCGGGCGCCCGACGCCATGTATTGCAGGATGAAGGCGATCGACAGGGCCACGCCCGCCGCGAAGCCGCCGCCGGGCAGGTCATGCCCGCGCAGGAAGAGATGCAGCGCCAGCAGGATGATGAAGGGGAAGAGCCAGCGCATCACCACGCGCGGGATCAGCATGGTCTCCGACAGGGTGTCGCCCAGCTTGCGATCCTCGCGGCGGTCGTCGCTGTCGTCCTGGTGCTGCTTCTGCTCGGTGTGACCGAGGCTGTCCGACGCCGGACGGAAACGCCGCAGCAGGGCCCAGATCGTCAGGCCGACAATGCCCAGGACGGTGATCTCGCCCAGGGTGTCGAAGGCGCGGAAGTCGACCAGCAGCACGTTCACCACATTGCGCCCGCCGCCCTCGGAATAGGCGTGATCGAGGAAGTATTGCGCCAGCGGCGACGCCGACGGCCGGGTCATGACGGCGAAGGCGATCAGGGCCACGCCGGCGCCGGCGATGACCGCGACGGCCAGATCGGTCACGCGCCGCCGCCGGGCCCTGATCTCCTGCTCGGACGAGGCCAGGTCGGGCAGACGTTTAGGCAGCCAGCGCAGGCCCAGCAGCAGCAGGACCGTGGTGACGATCTCGACCAGCATCTGGGTCGTGGCCAGGTCGGGGGCCGAGAACCAGACGAAGGTCAGGCAACTGACCAGTCCGGCGCCCCCGACCAGAACCACGGCGGCCAGGCGGTGATACTTGGCCTGCCAGGCGGCGGCGACGGCGCAGGCGCCGCCGATGATCCACAAAAGGGTGAAGCCCAGACCGGGACGCTGAATCGTCATCCCGACTTCATTGAAGCCCAGACCCGCCATGCCGCTGGCCAGCACCGCCGCCAGCATACAGGTCAGGATGATGGCCCTCAGTCGCGCTTGCTGTCGCGCGGCGCCGAGGCGACGCACGATCCACTCGGCGCCGCTCTTGAACGCCCGCATGACCCGGTCATAGGCGCGGGCGCCGTTGAAACGTCCCACCACCCAGGGCCGCTCGCTGGCGTTGATGCGCGGCCCCAGCAGCTTGTAGGCCACGACGCCGCCGATCAGGGCGATGGCGCTCATCACCAGCGGCAGGTTGAAGCCGTGCCAGACCGCCAGGCTGTAGTAGGGGACGTCGTCGCCCAGCACCGAGCGAACCGCGACGGCCAGCACCGGGCCGATGGTGATGGCCGGCAGAACCCCGATGATGATGCACAGGCCGACCAGAACCTCGATGGGGAAGCGCATCCAGCGCGGCGGCTCGTGCGGGGTCTTGGGCAGGTCGACCGGCGGAGGTCCAAAGAAGGTCTGCTGGATGAAGCGCACCGAATAGAGCACGCTCAGCAGACTGGCGACGGTCGCCAGAACGGGCAGGGCCAGATTCAGGTGCCGCCCGCCGGTATGGGCGATCGCCTCGGCCAGGAACATCTCCTTGGACAGGAAGCCGTTCAGCAGGGGCACCCCGGCCATGGCGGCCGCGGCGACGATGGCCAGGGCCGCCGTGACCGGCATGGACCGCCTGAGACCGCTGAGCTTGCGCATGTCGCGCGTGCCGGTCTCGTGGTCGATGACCCCGGCGGCCATGAACAGCGAAGCCTTGAAGGTGGCGTGGTTCACCGTGTGGAAGATGGCCGCCACCGCCGCCAGCGGACTGCCCAGCCCCAGCAACAGGGTGATCAGACCCAGATGGCTGATGGTGGAATAGGCCAGCAAGCCCTTGAGATCGTTCTGAAAGACGGCGCTCCAGGCCCCGAACAACAGGGTCGCCATCCCCGCCGTGCTGACAATGACATACCAGGCGTCGGTGCCGGCCAGCACGGGCCACCGGCGGATCATCAGAAAGACGCCCGCCTTCACCATGGTCGCCGAATGCAGATAGGCGCTCACCGGCGTCGGGGCGGCCATGGCGCGCGGCAGCCAGAAATGGAAGGGGAACTGGGCGCTCTTGGTCAGGGCGCCGGCCAGGATCAGGATCAGGGCCGTCAGATACCAGGGGCTGTTCTTGATGACATCCCCGGACGCCAGCACCACGTCCAGGTCGAAACTGCCGACGATGCGCCCCAGCACCATGACCCCCGCCAGCAGGCAC
>JALAGW010000079.1 GCA_022712235.1 Brevundimonas sp.
CATCACCGTCGAGCCGGGCAAGGATGAGGTCACCGGCTTCGTCTTCAAGGTCCAGGCCAACATGGACCCCAACCACCGCGACCGCATCGCCATGTTCCGCATGGCCTCCGGCAGCTTCAAGCGCGGCATGAAGCTGAAGGTGCAGAACACCGGCAAGTCCCTGTCCGTCAACGCGCCCATCATGTTCTTCGCCTCGGACCGCGAACTGGCCGAGGACGCCTTCGCCGGCGACGTGATCGGCATTCCCAACCACGGGGTCCTGCGCGTCGGCGACAGCCTGTCGGAAAGCGGTCTGGTGCGCTTCGCCGGCCTGCCCAACTTCGCCCCGGAAATCCTGCAGCGCGTCCGCGTCAAGGACCCGCTGAAGGCCAAGCACCTGAAAAAGGCGCTGGAAGGCCTGGCCGAGGAAGGCGTGACCCAGCTGTTCCGCCCCGAACTGGGGTCGGACTTCATCGTCGGCGCCGTCGGCCAGCTGCAGTTCGAGGTCATGGCCGACCGTCTGGGCGAGGAGTACAACCTCGACGTCGTCTTCGAGCCCAGCCCCTACGCCGAGGCCCGCTGGGTCGCGGGCGACAAGGCCGACCTCGATGACTTCGCCGGCAAGTATCGCCCCCAGATGGCCGTCGACATCGACCAGAACCCGGTCTTCCTGGCCAAGTCGTCATGGGAGACGGGCTATGTCTCCGAACGCTTCCCCAAGATCGCCTTCACCAAGACCAAGGAACGCGGCTGAGCCTCCATGGGGCCTGGTCTCAGGCTGGACCGCGCCGCCGAAACGAGGCTTAGTGACCCTTCTCGGGGGAGGTTCGTCTTGTCATCAGCTGTCCATCGTCTCCTGCTCGCCCTGGCGTTGAGCACCCTGACGCCAGCCTCGGCATTCGCGGACTGGAAGCGCGCGGAAAGCCCGCACTTCGTCGTCTATAGCGACGGCTCGGAGCGGTCGCTGCGCGACTACACCCTGAAGCTGGAACGCTTCGACGCGCTTTTGACGTCGCGCTTCGGCCCCGGCCCCGCAGAGCAGGTGCGCAAGCTGCCGGTCTATCTGGTGGCCGACGCGCGGGCGCTGCGCGTGGCCATTCCCGGCCTCCCCGCCGGCATCGGCGGCTACTATTCCAGCAGCGAGAACGACGTCTTCGCTGTCCTGGTGCGAGGAGACAGCGATGACCTCCTGCTCCATGAATACAGCCACCACGTCATGGCCCGAAGCGGCGACGACCGATACCCCGGATGGCTGCGCGAGGGTTTTGCCGAATACTTCGCCACGGCGACGGTGACCCCGAGCGGCCAGGCGTCGTTCGGCCTGCCGGGTCCCGGTCGTCTGCGCGCTCTGAACCAGAGCGGTTGGCTGCCGATGGACGTCGTGCTGCGGGCCGACGGTTCTTTGGGGATCAATACCGAGACGGGCCGAACCATGTTCTACGCCCAGTCCTGGGCCCTGACCCACTGGCTTCTCGCTGACGCGGGCCGGGTTCGGGCCCTGTCGGCCTATGTCGCGGCGGTCAACGGCGGCCGCGATCCTGTCGAGGCCTGGCAGGCGACCTACAACATGACGCCCGATCAGCTGACAGCCCAGCTTCGCGCCTATCTTCGCGGGCGCATGGCCTACGCCAAGCTCGACGTCCCGCCGGTCAACCCGGCGATCACCGTCACCCCCCTGTCGCCCGCCGCCGATGTGGTCCTGCTTCCCATGATCAACGCCCGTTCATGGAATCCCGCCGAGGTCGACGGGCCAGCCCTGCTGAACACCTTGCGGACGGCCGCCGCTCGCTTCCCGGATGATCCCCTGGCCCTGGTCGCGCTCGGTCGCGCGGAAAAGCGCTGGGGAGACCCCGCCGCCGCCGAGACGGCCTTGACCCGCGCACTCGAACGCCAGCACGACAATGTCGAGGGCCTTATCCTGATGGCGGACCTGGCCATGGAGCGCGGGGTGGACGCGGCGGACGCGGCCGAGCGGACACGGCAAGAGGCTCTGGCCCGCGACCTCCTTCGCCGCGCCCTGGAGGCTGACCCCGCCGACGGCCGGATCTACAGCGCACAGGCCAGATTCCAGCGGGCCGGGTTCCAATGAGCCGCGGCGCCCGCCTTCTGATCCTTCTCAGGTCTTGCTGATCGACACCCCGCCGTCGACCAGCATGGCCGTGCCGGTCATGAAGCTGGAGGCGTCGGACGCCAGGAAGAGGGCGGCGCGGGCGATTTCGTCCGGGCTCGCCATCCGCTTCAGGGCGTGCATGCCTTCGACGAAGGCGATGATCTCGGGCGTGTGGGCGAACTCTCGTCCGGCTTCCGTGTCCGTGCCGCCGGGCAGCAGGCAGTTGCTGCGCAACCCCCTGGGTCCGAACTCGGCGGCGATGACCCGCGACAGGCCGACCAGACCCGCCTTGGCCGCCGCATAGGCCGCCATGCCCGGCATGCCGATGGCGTGGCCCACGAAGGTCGAGGTGAAGATCAGCGAGCCGCCGCCGCGCTCCAGCATGGCCGGGATCTGATGCCTGGCGCCCAGGAAGGCGGCGGTCAGGTTCACATCCAGGGTGTCGCGCCAGCGCTCCAGCGTGCTCTCGGGCGTCGGCTCATTGGCGCCGATGGCCCCAGCGTTGTTCAGGGCCACGTCCAGACCGCCGAAGCGTTCGACCGCCGTGCTCACCAGCCGCTCGGCCAGGGCCTCGTCGCGAATGTCGCCCGGCACGGCGACGGCGCGTCCGCCCTCGGCCTCAATGGTCGCGACCAGGGCCCCAAGCTGGGCCTCGCGCCGGGCGGTGACGACCACCGCCGCGCCTTCGCGCGCGAAAAGGCGGGCGGCGGCGGCCCCGATGCCGGAACTGGCTCCGGTGATGACGGCGACCTTGTCGGTGAGTGCGGGCATGACGACCTCTTGCGGGATGAAGGAGGCGGCCTTCCTTTCATGGCCCGACGCCGGGGTCTGGCGGTCTTCGGACGCGGCGTTCAGCCTGCGGCCAACCGTCGTTTTGCGATTGTCACGCGCGGTCGGTAATCTGTGAAACAGGGGGATGCCGACATGATGATTCAGCGAGATGGCGCGCGTGGCCGCTGGTCGGCCTCGGCCTGGCGCGGCCTGCTTCTGGGCGGCGCCGCCCTGCTGCTTTCGGCGCAAGCGGCTCAGGCCGAGTGGCGACGCGCCGAGACGGCCAACTTCCTGGTCCATGGCGAAGGCTCCGAGGGCGACCTGCGCCGCCATGCCGCGCGGCTGGAGCGCTTTGACGCCCTGCTGCGCCGCCAGTTGAACGTGCCGCCGATGGACGGGGCGAGAAAGCTGCCCGTCTATCTGGTCTATACCAACAAGGAGCTGCGGCAGGTGAACCCCAACCTGGCCGAGGGGGTCGCCGGCTTCTATTCCGCCAGCGAAACCGACGTCTATGCCGTGCTGAACCGGCGCAGCGGCGACGACATCCTGTTCCACGAATACGCCCACCACTTCATGTTCCAGAACTTCCCCGGCGGCTATCCGGGCTGGTTCACCGAGGGCTTCGCCGAGTTCTTCATGACCGCCTCGGTCGATAATGCGGACAAGGTGACGGTCGGCTATTTCAATCCGGGCCGCCTTCGGACGTTGAACGAAGTCGACTGGATTCCGGTCGAGCAGTTGCTGACCAGTCGCCCCCGCGACCTTGAAAACCGACGCGCGCGCAGCGCCTTCTACGCCCAGTCCTGGCTGCTGACCCATTACATGTTCATGGACGCCGGGCGGCGACGGGGGCTGGACGCCTATCTGGCGGCCGTGGCGCGGGGAACGCCGCCGGTCGAGGCGCTTCGGACCCATCTCGGCCACACCCCCGACAGTCTGGAGGCCGCGCTGAAGGCCTATCTGCGCGGAACCATGAACTATGCGGAGATTCGCATGGCTGAAACCGGTTCGGCGATGCGCTTCCAGACCCTGCCCGCCAGCGCCGACCGGATGCTGCTGGACAGCCTGAACATCCGCTATCCCAAGTCCGACGCCGAGGCCCTGGCCCTGCTGCAAAAGGTCCGGACCGACGCCGCTCGCCATCCTGCCGACCGGCTGGCCCTGGTCACCCTGGGGCGGGCCGAATTGAACTGGGGCGACGCCGCCGCCGGCGAGGCCGCTCTGGCACAGGCGCTGGTGGTCGCGCCCGAAGATTCCGAAGCGCTGCAACTGCTGGCCGGCGCCCGCATCAAGGCCGGGGACGACGCCCCCGACATGCGGGCTCAGAGATACGTCGAGGCGCAAGCCTATCTGGCGCGGGCTCTGCAGGCCGATCCGACCGACTACCGCATCTATCTGGCCCTGGCCCGCATCCGGCGCATCGCGGACTCCTATCCCAACGACAACGACCTGCAGACCTGGCGCCTCGCCGTCGCCTATGCGCCCCAGGTGATGAGCGCCCGCGCCCAGGCCGCCGACGCCCTGCTTCAGGTCGATCGCCGCGCCGAGGCGGCGGCCATGCTGACCCCGATGGCCAACAACCCGCACGGCGGCGAGAATGTGGAGCGCGCCCGCGCCCTGCTGGATCAGATCCGAGCCGAGACGGGCGAAGTCGCCTCAGACTGACGGCGCGGGCTCGGTCTCCCGCTTCGGGGCGATCTCGAAGCGGGCCATGAACCACTGGACCAGAGGCCCGTTGGCCAGGGCGTAGAGGACCGTGCCGACCCCGGCGACGCCGCCCAGCAGCCAGCCGATGGCCAGGACCGCGACCTCGATGGCGGTCCTGGCCCAGCCGATGCGCCAGCCGCTGATTCGCACCAGACCGGTGGTCAGGCCGTCGCGCGGGCCGGGGCCGAGGCCGGCGCCGATATAGGCCGCCGTCGCCGCGCCGTTCAGGACGATGGCTGCCGTCAGGAAGGCGATCCGCAGCGCCAGACCCTCGATGGGCGGCAGAGCCCACAGCGCCACATCCGCCGCCGTGCCGATCAGCAGGACGTTGCAGATGGTGCCCACGCCCGGCTTCTGGCGCAGCGGAATCCAGACCAGCAGGACCAGCAGCCCGACCAGATTAACCACCATCCCCAGGCTGATCCCCGTCCGCTCCGACAGGCCCTGATGCAGGACGCTCCACGGATTGAGGCCCAGATCGGCCCGGACCATGAGGGCCAGGGACGCCCCGTAGAGCAGGAGGCCGATCTGAAGCTGGATGAAGCGACGCATGAACATGGGGCCATACAGTCGATAATTGGCCTTGTTTTATAGAGCCGATTTTATGACGATGGCCTTATGCGCGACCTTCTCGTCAACCCCGCCTCCCTGTCGCGTCAGCTGAACGGCTGGCGCGGGCCGGACGGCGAGCCCGCCTATCGCCGCCTGTCCGAGGCGCTGAAGCTGCTGATCCTCGACGGGCGGCTGTCGCTGAACGCGCGCCTGCCGGGCGAGCGGAGACTGGCCGAGACGCTGGGCGTCAGCCGCATCACCGTCAGCGCCGCGCTGGACCGGCTGCGGGCCGAGGGCTTTGTCGTCAGCCGGACGGGATCGGGCAGCGTCACCGCCCTGCCCGCCAGCGCCGCCTCGCGACCCGTGCGGCTGGACGGGCCGATGCAGGGCGACGACACGCCCGGCGTCATCGACATGGCCACCGCCTCCATGCCCGCCGACCAACAGGTCCACGCCGCCTACGCCCGCGCGCTGGAGGCCCTGCCCGCCCACCTGCCGGGCCGGGCCTCCAG